>DAOSLL010000476.1:0-3937 GCA_035368905.1 Rhodoferax sp. | reverse complement strand
TCGGACTACCGGGCGCGTTGCTGCCGTTCGAGCAGGGCAGTTTCTTGCAGCACCTTGAAGTACCCGGTGTATGGTTAGAGCGCGGTCGCCTGGATGCGACCGACTCCAGGCTGATGAACGGCCAGCTTGGGCTGGCTGGCCATCGCTGCCTGGCCTCGCTGTTTTTTGTCGCCGGGGCTGCACTGGAACGAAACCGGCGCGAAGCCGCACTGGCGCTGGCCCGCGACATTGTTGCCGCCCACATCCTCAACCCCAGCGCCGGGGTCACCTGCCCGAACAGCCAGGTGATGGTGCTGCGGGTGCTGTCACCGCTGGTGGAGCCCGCCGTCAATTTGTTGCGACAGGTCTGGCTGGCCTGGCGTGCGCATTTTTGGCAACTGCTTGCGGTAAACCCAAGATTATGGTCAACATGAGTGCCTGAGGTGCAGATTGCCGGGGTCAGTTTGCGATGAATTTCTGTTCCAAGTCGACTTGTTCGAAATAAAAGGGGCGACGCGATTCATCCTGTTGATGTTTAATCCAGTCGTGCAGGAACTATGGCGACTCAGCTACTGATGTCGATAGCAATGTTGGGCAGTAATTTGGAGACGCACATGGTGATCAGTTCAGAAACACTGTTGCTTGAGAATCGAAGCGAGTTTGCAGCGCTCGTTCGGGCGAGACTGGAAGCCAGCCTGCTTGCCTTCGGCGCCAACGAAAGGTTGCGAATGGTCTTTGATCTGGAGATGCATCTGGCATTTCTGGGCGAAGCGGTTCGTTGCGATGTGGCCAGTATCTTTGTTGAATACGCGATCTGGACCAACCAACTGTTGCTGACTTGTGGCGGCGATTCACTTGATTTCAGAGCTTGTCTGTTGGCGATGGACGCACAACTTCAGGAATCAGGTTGCGGTGACTGGGTGAACGTGGCCCGCCGGGACCTGGCCGAGGGGTTGCGCCAACTCGACACTGCCCAACCCGTTGCAAAGTCCTACCTTACCCCGGACAACCCGCACCTGGCTGTAGCCAACGCTTTTCTGAACGATTGCTTGAACCTGCGGCGTGGCGGCGCGCTCGATGGCATTCAAAACGCCATCAAGACTGGCATATCGGTCAGGGATATCTACCTTCACGTCATCACCCCGGTGATGCACGAACTGGGGTGTCTGTGGCATCGCAACAAAATAACCATCGGCCTTGAGCACTACTGCACCGCGGTGGCGCAGATGGTGATGGCCCAACTGTTTCCACTGCTGTTCGATGGGGCGGCTAAAAAGAAGCGTCTCGTTTCTGCCTGCGTTACCGGTGAGCTGCATGAAATCGGCGTGCGTATGGTGTCCGATCTGTTCGAACTCAACGGCTGGGACACCGTATTTCTGGGTGCCGATGTGCCGGTGGATTCGGTAGTCGATGTCATCGTCCAGCACAACGCCAGTGTTTTGGCGATTTCGGTCACGATGGGTGCCAATTTGAGTGCGTTGTCCCGGTTGATCGCGGCTGTTCGTGACAGCCCAGCCTGTGCCAATGTGAAGATTTTGGTCGGCGGGGCGGCCTTTAATGTTGACGGTTCGCTGTGGCAACGGCTGGGCGCAGATGGTTGGGCAGCAGATGTACAAATTGCCATCAAGCTCGCTAACGCGTGGAAGTAGTAGGCATGAATAAAGAATCTTTTTTTGGCTTGGGCCTGGCTTTTGTCTGTAATTTTGATGGCAAGGTGATCGAGGTCGCCTGGGATGATTTTGGTATTGAGAAAAAGCTCCTGGAACCAGCGCATTTCGTCTGTGTATTCGATGCTGCGTCGGTCAAAAAGGGGTTGAATTTCTTTCTCGAGGTCAAGGAGCATGGCGCTGCGTTCGATTGGGAAATCGATGTCAGCGTGGATGAACGGCCCCGCGCGTTCAATTTTTCCGCTGTTTCCCTGGGGGACCGGATTGTGGTGCTTGCATCGATATCGGGCGAGGGAGACAACAAGATCTACGACGGGTTAAGCCAGGTCATCAACAAACAGGTCACATCCCTGCGCAAACTGAGCAAGCAGCAGAGTTCCCAGATAGACGCAAAAGCCGACAAGAACGCGATCCCGGATCAGGTCAAGGTGGAAATGATTACCGACATGATGACCTTGAACAACCGGTTGGTGAACGCCGAGCGGGAACTGGCGCGTAAACACGCCGAGCTCAAGCGCATGAGCGCAAGCGTCAGCAGGGACCTGCACCTGGCCCAGCGCGTGCTGCATTTTTCAGGTGAGGCGGTCATGATTGGTGATCGAAACCGCAAGGTCATTGATGTCAATTCGGCGTTTACCGCCATGACTGGCTTTAGCAAGGCCGAGGTGGTCAATAGCGCCCTGGTGCTGAGTGAGCCAGCATGCGACATGACCAAAACCAACGAAGGCATTCTTCAGGCGGTAGCGGACCGGGGCCTTTGGCAAGGTGAGTGCATGGGCATGCGAAAAAACGGCACTTTGTTTCCGAAATGGCTGTCGGTGAGCGTGATCCCGGACGACACCGGCGAAGTCGGCCACTATGTGGTCAATTTCTCCGACATCAGCCGCCTGAAGTTTGCGGAAGAGCAATGGCAGCGTCTGGCCTATTTCGACAGTCTGACCAATTTACCTAACCGGGCCCTGTTCAAGGACCGCCTGCAACAAGCCGTTGTCAAAGCCGCTCGCATGGGTGAGTCATTGTTGCTGTTGTTCATCGATCTGGACGAGTTCAAGGTCGTCAATGACAGCCTGGGGCACGATGTTGGTGATCTGTTGCTGGGTGAAGCAGCTCGCAGGCTTGAGGCCTGCATACGCAAAGCCGATAGCATCTATCGATTGGGCGGTGACGAATTTACCGTGATTGTGAACGGCTGTCATGACGACCTGAACGCCTTGCATTTGTGCGAAAAGATCATCGAAACCCTGAAGCTGCCATTTTTGATTCAGGGCAATTGGATCCACATTGGTGCCAGCATCGGCATCGCACGCCACCCGCTGGATGGCGAAAGCGCCGACGAATTGACCAAAAGTGCCGATACAGCCATGTACGCAGCCAAGGCCAGTGGCCGCAACCGCAGTTGTTATTTCTCGAAATCCCTCGGTGAGAAAGTTGCGACGCAACTCAATCTGCGGGCTCAGATTGAACAGGGCCTGCGGCGTGGCGAGTTTTTGGTCCACCTGCAGCCGGAAATGAATCTTTTGACTGGCGAAGTCATCGCCATGGAGGCGCTGGCGCGTTGGCAGCATCCCAGCCGTGGACTGCTCGGTCCGGAGGACTTCATTTCAGTCGCAGAAGAGTTCGGCTTGATCCTCGAACTAGGCGAGTTTGTGCTGTGCGAGGCATTGCGGATGGTTCGCGGGTTGCGTGATCTGGGCTGGATCAAGCTTCGCGTGAGTGTGAATGTGTCAAGCCGACAGCTCGCTTCTCCTGATTTCCTGAACACGGTGTTGAATCGTCTGCGGGAACAGGCTTTGCCTGGCGCGGCACTGATCGTCGAGATCACAGAAAGCATGGTGTTAGGCAACCTGGAACATGCCATTCAGGTGCTGAAAACACTCAAGGAGCAGGGCATCCACGCAGCGATTGATGATTTTGGCACCGGCTATTCGTCATTGAGCCATTTGCACCGGCTGCCAGTGGAATACCTCAAAATTGACCAATCATTTGTTGCAGATATCGATGTGGATCAGGACAGTCAGACGATTGTCCGCACCATTCTCGCCATGGCAAAAAGTCTCGGGATCATGACCGTCGCCGAAGGTGTCGAACGCCCCGCACACCTGGCCATTCTCAGCGAACTTGGTTGCAACATCGGACAAGGCTTTTTGTATTCGAGACCGATGCCGTATGAGAAATTTCAGGGTTTCATAGAGCAGAATCAACAAGAGCGTGCTTATTCCGGTCTTTAGGCGCTATGCGCATCAAACTTACCAACATGTTGTCGATCTTTGCTGACAGTCTTGGTCAGGCAT
>DAOSLL010000475.1:0-3950 GCA_035368905.1 Rhodoferax sp. | reverse complement strand
CCGAACGAGTTCACGCCGTCGCTGATTGCGGCCTACGACAAACTGCCCAAACTGGTCAGCCACCTGCACTTGCCGGTGCAACACGGCTCGGACCGGATTTTGATGGCCATGAAGCGCGGCTACACCGCTATGGAATACAAGAGCACGGTGCGCAAGCTGCGCGCGATTCGCCCCGACATGGCCATGAGCAGCGACTTCATTGTGGGTTTTCCGGGTGAGACCGAAGAAGACTTTGGCAAGATGATGAAGCTGATTGACGAAGTCGGCTTTGACAACAGCTTTAGCTTCATCTTCAGCCCGCGCCCTGGCACACCTGCAGCCAATCTGCCCGACGACACCCCGCACGAGGTCAAGCTGCGCCGCCTGCAGCACCTGCAAGGCGTGATCAACGCCAGCATCAAACACATTTCCGAAAGCCGCCTCGGCACCGTGCAGCGCATTCTGGTCGAAGGTGCGGCGCGGCGCGACACCACCGAACTGATGGGCCGCACCGAATGCAACCGGGTCGTCAACTTTGCCGGCCAGCCACGCCTGATCGGGCAGATGGTGGACGTGCTCATCACCGAAACCCGCACCTTCACGCTGCGCGGCGAAGTGCTGACCAACGGTGCACGAACATCCACCATGGCCACCTGAAGGACCTCAAATTACTACTATTTCAGGAGCTAGATACGCAACAAGGGCAAGGGCTGCAGCCCAAAAAGTCACTTGAAATGCCGGGACCAGTGCTTGGGCAATAGTCTGCTCGTCCGAGCCACCTGCCTGCCCCGGTCTGCCTGTATGATCGACCGCTTTCAGCGCCTTGCAACCCTTCGCAGCAGACACATAAAACACCACTTTTGCCATTCAAGGAAAAACACCATGTCATTCATTTCACGCACCCTGACCGGACTGGGCTTTGCCGCCAGCCTGGTGTTTGCCGCACCGGCCAATGCCGCCGAAAAGGTCAACATCGGCGTGGTTACCGGCCCAACCTTTGTCCACACCATTGCGGCCCAGAAGTTCCGGGAAGAAGTTGACAAGGCCCTGCCCGGCAAGTATGAGGTGGTGGTGCACCACTCGGCTGCGCTGGGCAGCGAAACCCAGGTGCTGCAGCAGCTTCAGTTGGGCACGGTGCAGATGAGCGTTTGCACCACTGGCCCGATCGAGGCTTTTGTGCCTGAAATCAAGGCGCTTGAACTGCCTTTCCTGTTCACCTCTTACGAAGCCTCCGACAAAGTGCTCGACGGCCCGATTGGCCAGGGTTTGCTCAAGCGCTTTGACAAGGCCGGGCTGGTTGGCATGCACTTTCTGGACAACGGCTTTCGCAATGTCACCAACTCCAAGCGCGCCGTCAACGGCCCGGACGACCTCAAGGGCATGAAGATTCGCACCATGGAGTCGCCCACCCACCTGGCAATCTGGCGCGCCATTGGTGCCAACCCGACCCCGATGGCCTGGCCAATCACCACGCAACTGCAACAAGGTGTGCTCGATGGTCAGGAAAACCCGATTTCGGTGATTTCGGCAGGCAAGCTCAACGAAGCTGGTCAAAAATACCTGTCGCTGACCCGGCACGTCTATTCCGCGCTGGTGTTTGTCGGCAGCAAGGCTTTCATCGACAAACTGCCCGCCGCCGACCGCAAGGTGTTCATGGATGCTGCCAGGTCGGCCGCCCTGACTGGCCGGCGCTATGTGCGTGACAACGAAGCCAGCCAGTTGGCCGGCCTGAAGGCCGCTGGCATGCTGGTGGTCGAAACCCCTGACGTGGCGGCTTTCCGGACCAAGACCGAGTCGGTTTACGCGTCGCTTGGCGGCGACACCAAAAAAATTGTCGAAGACATCCGCCAAACCCTCAAGTAAGCGGCCACTGTTGCGCCGCAGCATGGCGCTTGCCGCCATGCCAATTTTGTCCTCTCGGAGAGTTCATGAGCCTGAACCATCGGCTGCTGGTCATCAGCGAGCGGGTTAACAGCCTGGTTGAAAAGCTGCTGCTGGCAGCCGGTGTCACGATTTCGGTCGTCCTGTTTGCCCAGGTGCTGGCGCGTTACCTTGGCCATTCGCTGAGCTGGTCAGAGGAAATTGGCCGCTACCTGCTGGTGGCCACGACCTTTCTGGGTGCCACGGTGGCCTACAAACGCGCCCATTTCATTGGCCTGGCCGGTTTTGGCGCGCGATTTGGCCTGCTGGTAGAGCAGATCATCGTGCGCAGCCTGCAGGTGCTGACGCTGGCCTGTTTCGCGCTGATCACCTGGTACGGGGTGATTTACACCGTCAAATCCTGGGACCAGACCTCAACTGCCATCCAGATGCCGATGTCGCTGCCGATTTCGGTCGTGCCGCTGTCTGGTGCCATTTTCCTGCTGCACATTCTGGCCGACATGACCCGGCGCAAGGAGGACGCAAAATGATCATCGTCCTGCTGTTTTCCCTGATGTTTGTGCTGATGGCGCTGGGCCTGCCGATTGCCCTGTCGATTGGCCTGCCAGCGATCGGGCTGATCGTCACACCAGGGGTTTTTCCCGACACCGCAACGCTGGCGGCGTTGGGCCAGACCATCGTGCAGCAACTGTTTTCCGGGGTTGATTCGTTCGATCTGCTGGCCGTGCCGCTGTTCATGATTGCCGGGGCCATCATGGAAGTTGGCGGCATCTCAAGGCGGCTGATTGATTTTTGCGACAGCCTGGTCGGCTGGGCACCCGGCGGGCTGGCGGCTGCCGCCATCGTTGCCTCGATGATCATCGCCGGCATTTCCGGCTCGGCTGCGGCAGACACCGCAGCGATTGGCGCGGTGGTGATTCCGGCCATGATCCGCCAGGGCTACCCGCCTGCGTTTGCAGCGGCCGTGGTGGCCGCCGGTGGCGCCATCGGCATCATCATTCCACCGTCGATTCCGATGGTGATCTTTGGTTTCATGACGAATATTTCGACTTCACAACTGTTTGCCGGTGGCATGCTGGTCGGCCTGCTGATGGGGCTGTCATTCATTGCGGTGGCGGTTTTCATCTCGTGGCGCAGGGGTTACGGCCAGCGCCAGCCGTTTACCTGGGCCAAGGTAGCGCTGACTGGCAAGGCCGCGATCTGGTCGATGGGTGCGCCGGTTGTGGTGCTTGGTGGCATTTTGACGGGCACGGTCACGGTGACCGAAGCCGCCGCGCTGGCGGTGTTTTATGCGCTGCTGGTGGGTGCCGTCATCAACCGTGAACTGGCCTGGAGAGACTTGCCCGGCCTCATCATTCGCTCGCAGGTGGCAGCCGGTGGCATTTTGTTCATCATTGCCATGGCCAAAATCTTTGGCTGGCTGCTGGCGATGCAGCAGGGTGCCCAACTGCTCGACGGGTTTGTCAATTCACTCTCGCTGCCACCGCTCGGCCTGCTGCTGCTGGTGATGGGCATGCTGCTGCTGGTGGGCTGCGTGATGGAAACCACCGCCGCCCTGCTGTTGCTGGTGCCGGTGCTGGCCTTGCTGACACCGCAGATGCAGGTTGATCCGGTGCAGTTCGGGGTGCTGGTGGTGGTCAACCTGGCGATTGGCATGCTGACGCCGCCAGTCGGCATTTGCCTGTTTGTCAGTTGTGGCATTGCCGGGGTGTCGCTGGGCAGCATTTCACGCGCGGTGGCACCCCTGGCGGCAGTTGCCATGCTGGACCTGATGATCGCCGCCCTGTGGTCGCCGCTGACCATGTGGCTACCGACCCTGATTTACCGCTGAGGCTGTCAAAGCGGCATCGGAATGCTTAAATAAAGATAGCTGCTACCGCATATTTGACAAGGGCTGGAGCCTTAACCGGACTTTAACAACCATCAAGAAATACCTTTAAAAATCAACAACTTAGATCGTGCTAGTTTTCAGTTGTCAGATTTGCTCGTATTTCTCGCGTCAAACCACAAGTTTTTTGGTGCCGCCTGGTGCTTGACTGATCCCCAGCGCTTGGTAAATTCTCATCAGCGCTGGCTCGGCCTTGGTGCTC
>DAOSLL010000474.1:0-3966 GCA_035368905.1 Rhodoferax sp. | reverse complement strand
CGAAGACGCCTACAACTACATGAAGAGCGGCCACCTGCTGCGCCAGGTCATCAACAAGCTCAACACCATCGACTTCAACCGACAGGCCGAGCGCCACCAGTTCAACGACCTCTACGAAAAAATCCTCAAAGACCTGCAAAGCGCCGGCAACGCGGGCGAGTTCTACACCCCGCGCGCCGTCACCCAGTTCATGGTGGACATGGTCAACCCCCAGTTAGGCGAAAAGGTGCTCGACCCCGCCACCGGCACCGGCGGCTTTCTAGTCTGCGCCATCGAGCACTTGCGCAAACAGGTACAAAACACCGAGCAGGAAGCCGTGCTGCAAACCAGCATCACCGGTGTGGAGAAAAAGCAGCTGCCCCACATGCTGTGCGTCACCAACCTCATGCTCCACGGCATCGAGGTGCCCAGCCTCATCACGCACGGCAACACGCTGGCCCGCCCGCTGCGCGAGGTCACGCAGGCCGACCGCGTGGACGTGGTGCTCACCAACCCGCCCTTTGGCGGCGTGGAAGAGCCGGGCATTGAGCAAGGCTTTCCCAGCGACGTGCGCACCAAAGAAACGGCGGATTTATTTTTGGTGCTCATCAAACACATCCTCAAAACCCATGGCCGCGCCGCGCTGGTGCTGCCCGACGGCACCCTGTTTGGCGAAGGTGTCAAAACCCGTATCAAAGAGCAGCTACTGGCCGAGTGCAACCTGCACACCATCGTGCGCCTGCCCAATGGCGTGTTCGCGCCCTACACCGGCATCAAGACCAACCTGCTGTTCTTCACCAAGGGCACGCCCACCAAGGAAGTCTGGTACTACGAGCACCCGTATCCAGCGGGCGTGAAGAATTACAACAAGACCAAACCCATCCGCATCGAAGAATTTGATGCCGAGAAAGCCTGGTGGGGCAGCGAGGCGGATGGCTTTGCTTCTCGGCAGGAAAACGAAAGTGCCTGGAAGGTCAGCATCGAGCAGATCAAGGCGATGGGCTACAACCTGGACCAGAAGAACCCCCACGCCGCAGATGCGGTGAGCCACGACCCCGAGCAACTGCTGGCCGACTACGCCCGCCTGCAAGGTGAGGCCCAGGCCCTGCGCGATGAGCTGAAGGAAATTTTGGCCAAATCACTCGCCAGCCCCCGTTGAATGTGCGCATGCTGCTATCAAATTTAATGAACCTACCATTTGCCATGAGAGCATTGCCATGAAAAAGCCCAACACCAGCTTGACCGCCAGCCAGGCCACGCCAGTGGCCAACGTGGCAGAGGCGCTGTATGCCCAGATTCAAGATGTGCTCCAACAGGCCCGCCAACAAGCCAAGCGCAGCGTCAACCAGGCCATGGTGCTGGCCTACTGGCAGGTTGGCAAACTGATCGTCGAGCACGAACAAGGCGGCGAAGACCGCGCTGTGTATGGAGCGCAAACACTCACAACCCTCGCGCAGCGTCTGACAGCAGAGTTCGGCAGCGGCTTTGCGGTACAGAGCTTGCGCAACTACCGCCAGTTTTATCTGACCTTCCCCACCGACGAGATTCGCTCCACGCCGTGGAGCGAATTGGGCTGGTCGCACATCAAGACCATCATGCGCGTGCCCGACCCCGCCGCCCGCCAGTGGTACGCCCTTGAAGCCGTCAGCCAGACCTGGAGCGTGGCCGCGCTAGACCGGCAAATCAGCACCCTGTATTACCAGCGCCTGCTCTCCAGCCAAGACCAGGATGGCGTCAAGGCCGAAGCCAGCGCCCTCATCCAGCGTGACGCACCGCCCAGCCCGCGTGACTTCATCCGCGACCCCTACATTCTGGAATTTCTGGACGGCCAGCCGCAATCCAGCTGGTACGAAAAAGACGTAGAGCAAGGCCTGCTCGACCAGTTGCAAAAATTTTTGCTGGAGCTGGGCAAAGGCTTTGCCTTCGTGGCTCGCCAGCGCCACCTGCGCATTGAAGGCGAAGATGCCTTTGTCGATCTGGTCTTTTACAACTACATCCTGAAATGCTTTGTGCTCATCGAGCTGAAAGTGGGCAAGCTCAGCCACCAGGACGTGGGCCAACTCGACATGTACGTGCGCGTGTTCGACGAACAGGTGCGCCAGCCTGGCGACAACCCCACGGTCGGTTTAATTTTGTGCTCCGAGCGCAACGAGGCGGTGGCCCGCTACTCGCTGCTGGCTGGCAGCGAACAAATCTTTGCCAGCCGTTACCAGCCATGGCTACCCACCGAGGCCGAGCTGCAAGCCGAGCTGACCCGCGACCGTGCGCTGATAGAAAACGCCCGAGGCGATCAAGCGTGACGCCCCCAATTTTTGCAACCAAATTGGCCTCTAGCCCCCGTGGAATTTGCGCATGCTGCTATCAAGTTTGAACCTATTGGCGCAAGCCCCCAATGGCGTAGCACGTCTGCGCGAGCTGATTTTGACGCTGGCCGTGCAGGGCAAGCTGGTGCCCCAAGACCCCAAGGACGAGCCGGCGAGTGCGCTGCTGAAGAAGATACGGGCGGAGAAAGACCGGCTGATTGCTGCGAAGACACTGAAGCGCGAAAAGGATGAGCCCGCGCTAACGGACGACGCGCCGCCTTTTGACTTGCCCGTCACTTGGGGTTGGGTTGCGTTGGGGGAGGTCATCGACATAGTTCGCGGTATTACTTTCCCCGCAACGCAGAAAACCAGGGAGGCTGCGCCAGGGCGAATCGCTTGTCTGCGCACTACGAATGTTCAACAGACCATCGAGTGGGAAGACCTCTTGTTCGTCGACCGTTCGTTTATGGGGCGCGCAGACCAACTTATCCAACACCACGACATCGTCATGTCCATGGCGAACAGCCGCGAGTTAGTTGGCAAGGTTGCGCTCATCGATCAAATTCCCCACGCCGAAGCAACTTTTGGTGGCTTCCTCGGGGTCTTGCGTCCGCGCAAGATCGACCCACTTTACGCAATGGCAGTTCTGCGCACGCCATATGCGCGGTCGCTATTGATTGACAGTTCAAGCCAAACGACAAACATTGCCAACGTGTCATTGGCTAAGTTGCGGCCTTTACCATTTCCACTACCGCCAGAAGCCGAACAATCCCGCATCGTCACCCGCGTCGAAGAACTTATGCGCCTGTGCGACGCGCTCGAAGCCAAAGGCCAGCTCGAAGCCACGCAACACGCCCAACTCGTCAGCACCCTGCTGGCCACGCTCACCGATAGCGAAACGCCCGCGCAACTGGCCGACAACTGGCACCGCATCGCCACCCACTTCGACCTGCTGCTGGACCGCCCCGAAGCCGTGGACGCCCTGGAGCAAGCCATCCTGCAACTCGCCGTGCGCGGCCTGCTCGTCCCCCAAGACCCGCAAGACGAACCCGCCAGCGAACTGCTCAAAAAAATCCGCGCAGAAAAAGACAAGCTCATCGCCGAAGGCAAGATCAAACGCGACAAACCCCTGCCGCCGATTGCGGAGGATGAGCAGCTCCCTATGCTGCCGCGCGGCTGGGAGGATGTTCGGTTGGGTGATTTGATTGAATTGGTTTCGGGTCAACATCTCGGACCCAATGAATATGTCGAAGGACTTGGTGGCCGCGTTCCGTACTTGACGGGCCCAGCTGAATTCGGCTTGATTTCACCAGAACCATCTCGCTCAACTAATGAGCGGCGTGCAATCGCTATTCAAGCCGACATACTTATTACGGTTAAGGGCTCAGGAGTTGGAAAACTCAACGTTGTCACGCATCCTGAACTGGCTATCAGTCGGCAGTTGATGGCGATTCGGCCGGTGAAGTTGGACTCAGAGTTTCTGATGGTCGTGCTGCAAACAATGGCGTTGCACTTTCAAGAGAAGTCAGTCGGCATCGCGATTCCTGGAATCGGGCGAGATGATGTGACGCATACGCTGATTGGTTTGCCACCCCTCGCCGAACAATCCCGCATCGTCACCCGCGTAGCCCAGCTGCGCCACCTGTGCGCCGACCTGCGCCAGCGCCTGTCCGCCAGCCAATCC
>DAOSLL010000473.1:0-3966 GCA_035368905.1 Rhodoferax sp. | reverse complement strand
GTAGCTTGTGCCAGGACGAGCAACAACGCCAGGCGGGAAAAGACACGATTTCATGGTTTCGTTTTGGTGGAACGGACTACTAGATTGTTAGCTCTTCAAATGAACATCGAACCACCGTCATCGCTTGACGAAATACTCCCTGTACTCACCGGCTGCAATTTGCCGGTTGCCGATATCTCTGTTTCATCACCCCCACAGTTCTTCGGTTTCCGGGTTGCTGGCTCCGTGGTCGCTGTTGTCGGCTTGGAACACTTTCAGTCGGTCGGCTTACTTCGGTCACTCGCAGTTTCTCCTAGTCATCGCGGGCATGGTTTAGCGCAAGAGCTAGTGAGTTTTGCCGAGTCCTTTGCCATCTCGAGTGGTGTTGAGTCACTGTTCCTGCTTACCACTACTGCGGAAGCTCTTTTTGTAAAGCTGGGCTACTGTCCCGCTTCCCGCCAATAGGCTCCGCAAGCCATTCAGGCTACACCCCAGTTTTCTGGGCTTTGTCCGTCCTCCTCTGCCTTTCTGTCCAAGCGTGTCGGGCGGGCTAACCCGGCGGTTCACGCGGACTCCGCGCCTGCGGCACTCCACCGGTGACCGCTACGCTCCGTTGCACGCGCCTGGGTCGGGCGAAAGCCTTGGTGCCAAATCTTCCCGCGAATGTTTGGATGGCTTCAAGTATGCCAGCCTTGGGGCATGGCTGCGCCCTGCAGGGGCGACGCACTTTGCTGAAGCAGCTTGTCGTGCTGGCGGGAAGAGGCGGGCGCAACGCCCCCAGACGCGTTGCCAGCGGTTCAAGCGGGCGCGCAGCGCTGTCACCCAATAGCTGGACCCCCTCAAACCTGAAGAACAAATACGCCAGGGGCTTACCGGTGACAACAAGCGTTCAACCGGGGAATCCAGGTGTGCGCCGTACTCGGTGCGGTTAACTTGTGGAGGCAGGAGTCACACAGATTAATATTGGTGAGTCTGTTAGCTGACAAGCAGCGGGTATGGGCAGGCAATGGCTTTGTCGATTACGTGCTGTGGGGTGACGATGGCAAATCGCTGGCGGTGGTGGAAGCCAAACCCACGCGCCGGAATGCCAAGGTAGCCCAGCAACAGGCCAAGCTGTACGTCGACTGCCTGCAAGCACAGTGCGGGCAGCGGTCGGTGATCTTCTATTCCAATGGCTATGAGACTTTCATGGCCGCAATGAAAAACTCCGTCTGAACTGACTCTGGGGATCAATATGACACCGCGATATACACAGGCCATTCACTTCGCCGCAGCGGCGCATGAAGGACAGCGCCGAAAAGGGACTTCGATTCCGTACATTGTTCATCCTGTTGCTGTGGCCGCGTTGGTCGCAGAATATGGTGGCGACGAGGACCAACAAATCGCGGCACTGCTGCATGACGTTCTTGAAGATGGCGGCCCACATTTCGCGCCTGACATTGAGCGGCGATTTGGTCAAAGGGTGCTGTCAATTGTGCAAGCCTGCACGGATGGTGTTCCTGATGCCAATGGGGTGAAGCAGCCGTGGGAAATTCGCAAGCGCGATTACCTAGAACACCTGGCGAGCGCTTCCGACGACATGCTGCTCGTTTCCGCCTGCGACAAATTTAGCAACGCCCAAGCCATTGTTGCTGATCTTCAGAAGATTGGCTGGGCAGTTTTTGAGCGGTTTACAGCAAAACGCGATGGCACGATCTGGTACTACCAAGAACTGTCGCGCGTCTTTTCCGAACGCAACTCACCCGTCGCATCGGCGCTGAAGGAGACCGTGAACAAGATGGTAGGGTTCCCAAACTAGCAAGGCGCGACAAGAACCATGTCAACAGTTGCTGGCGGCGCTGGCTGTGGAGCCTGTGCCAGGGTTAAGGCTGGATAACCAAATTTTGCCAAATGCTCCGTTTAACAGAGCATCTGGCGCAGTGCCATCAATGGCTACAGGCCTTTTTGTTACACCAAACGGAGCTTGATGGCCTGCTCGGTCAACTCGGCGCGGAAATCCGGGTGCGCGATGTTGATCAGCTCGTGGGCACGCTGTCGGCCTGATTTGCCGCGCAACTGCGCCACACCATATTCAGTCACCACATAGTTGACATCGTTTTTGCTGATGCTGAAGTGGGTACCTGGCGACATCACCGGCACGATGCGTGAAATGCTGTGGTGTTTGGCGGTGGACGGCAGCACGATAAAGGCCTTGCCGCCGTTTGAAAGGTTGGCCGCCCGGACAAAGTCGGCCTGGCCACCAGTACCTGAATAGGGCAGATGCCCCAGGCTCTCGGAGCCACACTGACCCAACAGGTCAATCTGCAGCGTGGCGTTGATGGCGATCAGATTGTCATTTTGTCCGGCCAGCGCCGGCATGTTGGTGAAGTTGACCGGGTGAATTTCGAGCGACGGGTTGCGGTCCATGAACTTGTAAAGCTTGGACGAGCCCAGCGCGAACGTGGCCAGCATCTTGCCGGGAAGGTAGTTCTTGCGCCGGTTGGTCACGGCACCACACTCCAGCAGCGTCAAAATGCCGTCGCCAATCATCTCGGTATGAATGCCCAGGTCATGTTTGGCGGTAAGCTGCATGACCACCGCGTCAGGTATGCCACCATAGCCAATTTGCAGGGTCGAGCCATCGTCAATCAGGTCGGCCACATACTTGCCAATGGCTTCCTGTACTGCGCCAATTTTTGGCAGGCCAACTTCGAGCACTGGCTCGCTGCTTTCCACCAGGCCAGCAATCTGCGAGATGTGCACGTGGCAGTTGCCAAAGGCAAACGGTACGTGGGGGTTGACTTCCAGCACCACCGCACGGGCCTTGGCCACCGCTGCCATGGTGTAGTCGGCCGCCAGGCTGAGCGAAAAATAGCCGTGCGAATCCATCGGGGAGGCCATGCTGAAAACCACATCGACCGGCATCTGGTTGCGCGAGATCATGCTGGGGATCTTTGAGAAATAGTTGGGGATGAAGTCGATCCAGCCCTCTTGCCCACCCTTGCGCGTGGCACCGCCATAAAACAGCGCCAGGTGGCGCACATGGTCCACGGTTTCGGGGTCGATGTAGTCAAACTTGCGCATCGCCAGAATCTGAACCACCTTCACATCGCGGAACTTGCGGCGCTGCTCGGACAAGGCTGTCAGCAGCTTGGGTGGCTCACCGACACCAGTGGGCACCACAATCGAGTCACCATCCCTGACCAGGCTGATTGCATCACTGGCAGTCATTTTTTTATGCGAATACATACTTTTAACCGACATACTTGTCCCCTTGAACATCCAACAAAAAAAGCCCAACAAGCGGTGATGGTCCGCCAATGCTGGACTGACCGGGTTCCTCATTGCTTCGGAGTGACAGGCATTATTACGATGAACCAGCACCACAGGCGGGGTTTCATCAAAAATATTCGCCCCAGATTGGGGCCTGGCGGACTGATGGCGCAGCTACGGCGAAGCGTCCGTAGCGGCTTGTCTTGCACTGGCCCTTTTGACCCATGGATGGGCCATGGGCCGACGAATTCGGCCCAAACTGGCCCCGGCTGGAGTAGGTTCTGGCGATTGATGTCACAAGTTCGACAGGCTCCAGGTGTCCCTGTTTGGCGAGCAGCCCAGGCGTTCATCATGAAGCACCGGTGTGGGTTTGCGGTGCGGGCAGGTCGGGCGCGCCTCGGACAGGCGCCAGGCTGGTGTTTCCGGGTGCCTTCGCAGGGCAAGCTGTCCGATTGGAAGGCCGCGTTGAAAAGGCAGTCCGTCCCCTGAAATTTGCACAAAAACATGCTCCAGCCCTTACTGTTATTGCGCTGACAGCTATCAATAGTATTGCGGCCTGGAAGCTGCACCGGAGCACGGCAGCAGCAACTGGCAGGCAACACAAACATGCCAATGACAAACACCAGCCTGCGCCATCGCCCAAGCGCAAGCTGCCGCTTCCCGAGCTCATTGCAGCGCTTCGACTGACGCGTTCATCGCCGGTTCCGTTCGCCCTCGACCGCTTGCGCACGCGCC
>DAOSLL010000472.1:0-3978 GCA_035368905.1 Rhodoferax sp. | reverse complement strand
CCTGCGGAACGTGGCTTTGTTCTTGACATCTCCGTTCATTGGCCTCTATTACGCGCTGTTGTTGCCTGGCCGGGTGTTGCATTTGGCAATGAGCGAGCGCAAAGCCACTCAGGACGGGCCACCTGTTGCGACATAGCCTCCATCGACAGAGGCTTTTTTGCATCCCGCGCAACAGTACTGATGGATTGCACCGCAAACGGTCATCCCTTGAATCATGAGACTTTGTTCATGAATAGAACTTCCAAAACCAGCCACAGATGGCTGAGACGAGGCATTTTGCTGTCAGGTTTGCTGGGCCTGGCATTCGCCTTTCTTGAGCCTGGGGCGGTCGCGGCTGATGCCGCTTCGGCGGTGCCTGCTGCTCAGACTACATCAGCGCCCAAAACCATCAGCGCTGCCGACAAGCCGCGTGACGATGCCACGCTCGGTGATGAAGACCAGGCATGCCAAAAATGCCATGACAAGTCGGACATTCCGGCCAAAAAGACAGAAGCGGGCGAGATGCTGTCGATGCGGATTGACACCAAGGAGTTTTTGCAGTCGATGCACTTTGAAACCAGTTGTACCGACTGCCACGACAGCGCAGACGGTAAGGACCATGGCAGTGTTGCCGTTCCGATGAAGAGCAAGCGCGACTACCGCTTGTCTTTCCAGAACGCCTGTACCACCTGCCACAAAAAGAATGTTGCGGAGTTCAAGGACAGCTTGCATGCGGTGCTGGTCAAGGAAGGCAGCGACAAGGCCCCCACCTGTTCGGATTGCCATAACTCCCATACGCTGCGCTCGGTCAAACTGGTCGAGCCCATCGCCAACGTGCCTTGCGCCAACTGCCACAAGGATATCTTTCGGGCCTACTCGGAAGACGTTCACGGGCTTGAGCGTGTCGCCAAAGGCAAGAAAGCACCACTCTGTGCGGATTGCCATAGCTCTCACAAGATTTTGGCGGCTTCTCTGGGCGATGGCATCAAGGAGGCCTGCCTGGCCTGCCACAAGGACTCCATCACCAAGCACGAGGTGTGGTTGCCCAACGCAGGGCAGCACTTTGAAGCCATTTCGTGCGCAGTCTGTCATGCCCCCTACGCGCAGCGGCGGGTCAACCTGCGGATGGTGGACAGTGTGGGTGGCCAGCAAATCCTTGAGAAAAAAGGTGTTCCCAGATTTGATCGCCTGACCAAAGCCGCTGATGGCAGCGATTTCGGACTTGATGCAAAAGAGCTGCGCAGTTTCCTCACGGAGTTCAACCTTGAAAACCCCGGCAGCAAGGCCATCCTCAGTGGCCGCCTTGAAGTTCGCTCTGGCCTGCAGTCCCATCAGCTCAGCGAAAAAGAGCAAGCGCTTAAGGATTGCAAGGTTTGCCATCAAGCCGGTGCTGTGCCTTTTGTGAGCGTCGTGCTGTCCATTGCCGGTCCGGATGGTCGACCGTTGCGCCAGGGTGTGGAGAAAGAGGTGCTGACTTCAGCCGCCGCGTTCGGGTCGATGCGGGGTTTCTATGCCATCGGCAGCACACGCATTAAGCTGCTCGATTACCTGCTGGTGTTGGTGCTGCTGGGGGTGCTGTGTGTGCCAATAGCGCACCTGACCGCACACCGCCTTTTCAAGCGCAAGCGCGATGAGCGCAACGCCACGCGGCTCAAGGCGGCTCAGGTCACAACGATGCAGCAGAAAAGTAAGGACTGACCATGGAAAAAGTCTACATTCATCCTCTACCGGTGCGCATCTGGCATTGGGTCAACGCCCTGGGGTTTCTGATGCTGATTGCCACCGGAGTCCAGATCAGGTACCTTGATCTGGTGCAGTTGATCCCGTTCAGAACGGCGGTGGTGGTACACAACTACATTGGTTTTGTGCTGATTGCTAATTTTTTCCTATGGTTGTGCTTTTACTTGTTCACTGACAAGATCACCGTGTATCTGCCCGAGATGGATCCAAAGAAGTATTTTGAGGATGCCTGGCGGCAGATCAAGTTTTACGGCCATGGCATCTTCCTGGGCGAAGATAACCCGCACCAAGCGACGATCTACCACAAGTTCAACCCGCTACAGATCATGATGTACCAGATCATCATGCTGCTGGGCTTGCCGATCATGTTTGGCTCAGGGCTCCTGTTGTGGGATATCAAGCGGTTCTCGGCGGTGATCGACTTCTTTGGCGGTGTGCGGGTGGTGGATACCGTGCATGTGCTGATGTTTATTGGCTTCAGCGGATTCCTGCTGATGCACTTGTATCTGATCACCCTGGGTCCGACCCGCTTTGCACACTTCAAGGCGATGTTGACAGGGTTTGAGGAAAGGCACGGCAACTCGAAATGACTGCTGTGATGATCACCAAGCCGTTCACCAGCAGCCAATTTTTGCCACGATATGCTCCGTCTTATTGCAACCTCCCGTTAAAGGAAAACCACATGAAAGCTAAATCCCTGTCCATTTTGAGCGGCACCTTCTTGCTGGCACTGAGTGCCATGGCACCCGCGCAGGCCGCTGTTGATGTTGAAGCCGCCAAAGCATTGGCCAAGGCCAATGACTGCCTGAAGTGCCATGCAGCCGACAAGGACAAAAAAGGCCCGTCGATGAAAAAGATTGCTGCCAAATACAAAGGCAAGCCCGATGGTCAAGAGAAGGCCATCAAGAACATGACCGAAGGCCAAATGGTCAAACTCACAGACGGAACCGAAGAAAAACACAAGGTCATTGACACAAAAGATCCCAAAGAGCTGAAAAACATGGCTGACTGGTATCTGTCCCACTGATCGACTGAAGCGGCCGGGATCAGAAATCTCATCACACGGTTTGGTGGTGTTGCTGATATGAATTTGACGGGGGTTTCGTGGCAAATGCACGGTTTTCTATTTTGACCGGCACGCTCTTATGGGTTGTATGCGCTATTGCACCGGCACATGCCACTGTGGATGTCGAGGCCGCCAAGGCGCTGGCCAAGGCCAACGATTGCCTGAAGTGCCATGCGGCTGACAAGGATAAACGAGGCCCGTCGATGGGAAAGATAGCCGCCAAGTACAAAGGTGTGCCTGACGCTCGGGCGAAGGCTGTTGAACACATGACGACTGGCCCCTTGGTCAAACTATCAGATGGCAGCGAAATTAATCACAAGATCGTCGACAGCAAGGATGTCAATGGGCTGGCGAATATCGCAGACTGGTTTCTATCCCACTGACATTCGCAAGCTGGTGCTTTGCGCTGTGAATTGCCATTTGTTTCATGTTACTTGTTTGAGTTCGTTCTGGTGAGGCAATAGTCATGAAGGTGTTCGGTATCACCGGCCATTCCGGGATGGGCAAGACAACCTTGTTGGAGCGTCTTGTTCCTGAAATTTCGTCACGGGGCTTGGTGGTCTCGCTGATCAAGCATAGTCACAAGAATATTGACATTGACCGCCCTGGCAAGGACTCTTATCGCTTGCGCGAATCCGGTTGCAAAGAGGTATTGCTGCTCGGCAATGATCGCTGGGCCTTGATGCATGAATTGCGGGGTGCCAGTGAGCCATCTCTTGACTACCTGATGGACCGCATGCAAGCGTGTGATCTGCTGCTGGTTGAAGGTTTCACGCCCGGCCAGTTTCCCAAGCTTGAAGTGTGGCGGTCTTCTTTGGGTGTACTGACCTTGTGGCCGGATTGGCCAGGCATTGTGGCAATTGCCAGCGAAAAACCGCCCAGGTCTGCGGCACAGATGGCAGTGACCCCAGGTTTGTCGCATCTCGATCTGGCCGATACCAAATCGATTGCAGGGTTTGTCTTGCTGCATGCAAGTGAGCGTTAGCAAGTAGCAACCATGACAGATCGGTGTTGTTTCGGCCAGTGTGAACCAGCACAGTGACAACGCCGAGGCCATGGTGGGTCGGTGGGCAGTCAATCAGACAGTGGCTGCAACAAACCTGGATTCAGTTGGCCGATAGTTTGCGCCGAACCACACAGCAAAAGTGCAACTTCCCCCGAGAAAATGGCACTATTCAGCAAAGCGCTGACAG
>DAOSLL010000471.1:0-3981 GCA_035368905.1 Rhodoferax sp. | reverse complement strand
GCAATCCCGGCGCGCGGCTTGATTTCACCCGGCAAACGCAGCATGCATCTGGCGGCCAGCACCGGCATCAACCGGACTTTCGATTCGGTGGCCATCACCGCCTCACTGGCTCACAAGCAGAACGGGCAACAGGCAACAGGCAACAGGAGCGTGCGCTGCAAACAAGCCGGGTTGTTTGGTCAGGTTCACTTGGCCGTTGACTTGGGCTGGCTGTCATCGACCTTTACATTGAACTTGCCAGCGACGATGTCGGCCTCCTTGGCCTTGACCTTGGCGATGATGTCGGCTGGCACCTTCTTCTCGAATGTGCCCAGCGGTGCCAGCGACGAACCTTTGTGCTTCATCATGGAATAGGGGCCGTAGTCTTCAGCGACAAATTTGCCCGCCAGTGCCAGCTTGATGGCGCGGTCGGCCGACGGCTCAAAGTGCCACAGGGCCGATGCCACCACGGTATCGGGGTACTGCGCCTGCGTGTTGATGACGTTGCCAATCGCCAGCTTGCCTTTTTCCTTGGCTGCGTCAGACACGCCAAATCGCTCGGCATACATCACGTCGGCCCCTTTGTCGATCATGGCAAAAGCGGCTTCCTTGGCTTTGGGGGGGTCAAACCAACTGTTGATGAAGCTGACGCTGAATTCGACCTTGGGGTTGGTTTCTTTGGCACCGGCCATGAAGGCGTTCATCAGCCGGTTGACTTCGGGAATCGGGAAGCCGCCGACCATGCCGATCTTGTTGCTCTTGGTCATGCTGCCAGCCACCATGCCGCTCAAGTAGGCGGGCTCCTGGATGTAGTTGTCAAACACGCTGAAATTGGGGGCGACCGGTTTGCCACTGGAACCCATCAGGAACGACACCTTGGGAAAATCCTTGGCCACCTTGCGCGCAGCGGCTTCCACCGCAAACGCTTCGCCGACGATTAACTGATTGCCGGCAGTGGCGTATTCGCGCATGACACGTTCGTAGTCGGCATTGCTGACGTTCTCGCTGGCCTTGTATTCGATCTCGCCACGCGCTTCGGCAGCCTTTAGCGCCTGGTGTAGCCGACCAGCCCATTGCTGCTCAAACGGCACGGTGTAGATGCCAGCGACCTTGAGCTTGGCTTGCGCCAGGGTCAGGCCGGGGGTCAAAGCGACCAGGGTGGTGGCCAGCACAATCGCCTGGCGACGGGTGAACGGTTTCAACGACATGGTTTTTCCTTTCTTAAAACACTACAAAATATATAGCTGGCTGCGCAGATTGCACAAGGGCTGGGGGGCAATTTTTGCAAGAAATCCAGCAAGCACTTTACGTGCCAGGCTCGGCCAGCCGGCGCCTCAGGCAAGCCATCACAATTGCGTCGGGCATTAGGGTTTTGTCCGGCTTTGATGTCAGCCGACCACCCCGGCGCGCTCCAGCATGGCGTGCAGCAGCACATTGCAGCCAGCGGTGATGTGCTCGGGCTTGGCTGATTCGATCTCGTTGTGGCTGATGCCGTTCAGGCAGGGGATGAAGATCATGCCGCTCGGGGCCAGTTTGGCCATATAGACCGCATCATGTCCGGCCCCCGACACTGCCGGCATGTTGGAGTAGCCCAGCTTGGCAGCGGCGCGCGCCACCGCACCCTTGCAGTCCTCATGAAAGGCTTGCGCCGGGTAGCTTGACACCAGGTCAATCTGGATGCCCAGGCCGGTTTTGCTGCCAAGGCTTGCGGCAAAGGCCTTCACCTCGTCGGCCATCAGGTCCACCAGTGCATCGGTGGCATTGCGCAGATCAATGCTGAACTTGACCCGGCCCGGAATCACGTTGCGGCTGTTGGGAAACACCTGCACCATGCCGACCGTGCCGCGCCCATGCGGCGCGTGGCGCAGCGCGCAAGCCACCACTTCCTGCATGATGTGGGTGGCAACCTGCATCGCGTCGCGGCGCAAGGCCATCGGAGTTGGACCGGCGTGCGCTTCCATGCCGGTGACGGTGCAGTCAAACCAGCGGATGCCCAGCACGCCCTGTACCACTCCAATCGTCACGTCGTTGTCTTCGAGCACCGGGCCTTGTTCAATGTGCGCCTCAAAATACGCGCCAATCGGATGCTCGCCCGGCTCTTGCTCTCCGATGTAGCCGATGCGGGCCAGTTCGTCACCGACCGATTTGCCCTCGGTGTCGCGTGCTGCGTAGGCGTGCGCCAGCGTGAACGCCCTGGCAAACACGCCCGATCCCATCATCACCGGCACAAAGCGCGAACCCTCTTCGTTGGTCCAGAAGCTCACCTCGACCGGCGCTTCGGTCTCGATGCCATGATCGTTGAGGGTGCGCATCACTTCCAGGCCAGACAGCACGCCGTAGTTGCCGTCGAACTTGCCGCCGGTCGGCTGGGTGTCGATGTGGCTGCCCATGACGATCGGTGGCAGGGCGTTGTTGCGGCCAGCGCGGCGCATGAAGCCATTGCCGATCTTGTCGATGGTAACGGCAAGGCCAGCCTCGCGACCCCACTGGGTGACCAGGTCGCGTCCCTGTTTATCCAGGTCGGTCAGGGTCAGGCGGCAAACCCCGCCTTTCGCGGTGGCACCAATCTGGGCCAGTTCCATGAGGCTGCCCCACAGGCGCTGGCCGTTGATGCGCAGGGTGCTGATTTCGGTTTGGGTTCGAGCAGTCATATGCAATTCTCCAAAAAAAGGTATGTGCCAGATAACGATGTTCTTTTGACAGGGCAGGTCGGTTTAGCCAAACAGTTCGGCTTGCTGCATCGGCGCCCTGGCCCCAATTTCCGGCCAAAGCCGGACAAATGAGGCGGCTGAAATACGCGCCAGTTCACTGGGTTCAATCTTGTTCAAGCCACCTCCGTAAATTCGACCTTCGCCCCGCAGTTCATCGCCGGTCACCTCGCTGAGCAAAGTGTGTACCAATTGTGCGCGGTTGGGATGCTGACACAACATGTCAGCCAGACCGTTTTGCGGGTAAAGCATCAGATACAGGTTGCTGCCAATCGCCCTGGATCGGTTCCAGATAAAACGAAAAGGCGCTTTGTCGCCGCTGCCGCGACCCATGTAGGTGCATAGAAAGGCGCTTGGCTCGCGTTGTTCCTGCCGATACCAGGGGCTGCGCTTGCCGATCAAATAACCCTCCATGACACCGCGCGACTGGGCTGTCTTGAGGTACGACCACAGGGCCGGGTACTGTGTTTCGATCAGGTTTTCCGGCAGGTTGCAGTCAATGACGCACAGCGGACTGTCGAGCAGCGGGTAGCCGTCACTGCCTGCGTCGATGCAGGTGGTTTTAAGGTGACGCGGGCTGGGAAGAATCGGGCGAAGAAATTGGGACGGCAAGCCGAGGCTGATGGCCTGCGCACGTTTGAGCACGAAAAACGCATTGCAGCCGGTCGCAATGCCACGTTGAACGCGAAAGAAGTCACCCAGCGCCGGACTATTGCCATCGTTTAGCGCGTGTCTGTCATTCGTCACGGTGTCTGGAAACATCGTCCACTTGCGCGTAGCACGCAGCAGTTCCAGCCCGATGGAGTCGGCAGCGTCTGGTTTGGCCAGTGTTCCCCCGAAGGTAAATTCGACGCTGTGGTCCGGCTTGGGCGGCAATTTGCGAAAGACCAGCACAACCGAGGACACCAGCGCGTCGCCAAACTGGGCATCGCTCGGGCTGAAACGATGGACCCGGATCAGCGTTACCCGACGACCCAGAAAATCCTTGAGCACGGTGCCGTAATTGACATCCATGAATTCCGAGGGAATCAGCCAAGCGGCAATTCCTCCCTCTTGCAGCCATGCAGTGGCAAGCAATAGAAAATAGACATACAGACCCGCCAGTCCACTCACCCTTGCACCGGTCATCTTGAGGGCGAGTGCCTGCAGGCGCTCCTTGTCGTCCCGGCATATATGGTGGTGCCGAACATAGGGCGGGTTGGCCAGGATTACATTTGGTGCAGCGGGGCATGCGTCGTTAGCAAGCACCTCGCTAAAGTCACCTGGCACAACCTCAAGCCCTGATGCAGACCAC
>DAOSLL010000470.1:0-3983 GCA_035368905.1 Rhodoferax sp. | reverse complement strand
CAGCCCTCGGCGGCATGTATGCCGGCAAGATCACCCTGGTAGGCACCGAGGTCGGCGTGGGGGTCAGCAATGCTGGGTCCATTGCGGCCAATGGTGGAGCCCTGGTAGTGCAAGCCAACGGCATGCTGACCAATACAGGCTTGATCGAAGGTCAAACCGCTCTCATTAAAGCCACCACGGTCAACAACACCGGCACAGGACAAATCTACGGCGATACGGTTGCCATCCAGGCAGACACCTTGAACAACGCCCCCGCAGTGGTTGGCCAGAGCGCTCCCGTCATTGCCGCCCGGACTGGCCGTATGGACTTGGGTGTGGAGGCGCTGAACAACCAAGAAGGTGCAATCATCTATAGCCAAGGAGATCTGGCAATTGGCGGCAGTCTGGATGCCAACAATCTGGCAACTGGTCGAGCCGGCACTATTACCAACAACAGCGCCACCATCGAATCCCTGGGCTCGATGGACATCAAAACCCAGAACCTGACCAACAGCTACACATCGCTGACCTATCGGGTAGAAACTGTTTCTGCACTGCCTGGTAGCAGCAGCTGCGGCGGTGACTGTTACTCGAATTACAACGAAACAACCTACCGTGCGGTGGCGGTAGATGGCGTGAATGGCGCTGGAAAGATTCTGGCCTCCAATAACATCACGCTGGACGCAAGCAACAACGCGCTCAATAGCAGTGGTCAAATTCTGGCCGGCGGTGCTTTGAACGTTACTGGCACAGCAGTCAACAACCAAGGCATCGACGTCGCCCTGTTCAAAGAACAGCGAGGCACCACCTACCAACGGCGGACCGATCGTTACTGGGACTGGGGTTGGAAAGAGCGTGCATGGTGGGAGGCCAGCGCCTACAGCAACGATGTAGCCGACAACCAAACGGTCCAGCGCGGTGAATCTCCCCCAACCTCACCAACGGCACGCAGCGCATTCAGTCCCAATGCCAGTACCGTAGGAAACCTGCCAACGTCAGCGCAATACCGCATCAACAACAACCTGGGTGCTGCTTATCTCGTAGAGACAAATCCACGCTTCGCCAATATGCGCAACTGGCTGGGCAGCGACTACATGCTCGCCAGCCTGGTCCTAGACCCCAGCGTGACCCAAAAACGTTTGGGCGACGGGTTCTATGAGCAACGCCTGATTAACGAGCAAGTGGCCCAACTCACTGGCCGCCGATATTTGGGCAACTACACCAGCGACGAAGCCCAATACCAGGCGCTGATGAACGGCGCTATTACCTACGCCCAGACCTTCAACCTGCGTCCCGGCATTGCCCTGACCGCAGAGCAAGTAGCCCAACTCACCAGCGACATCGTCTGGCTGGTCGAAAAAGAAGTCACCCTCAAAGACGGCCGCAAGCAGCGCGCCCTGGTGCCTCAGGTCTACGCCATGGTGCGAGAAGGTGACTTGTCGACCACTGGCGCCCTGCTCTCTGGCAACACGTTGAACATCAGCACCACGGGTGACGTGAGAATCTGTCCATGGAAACCCTGCAGGACAAAAGCACCTACAGCGAAAGCAGTAGCAGCAGCGGCGCGGGGGTGAGCGTGTGCGTTCCCCCCCTGTGCTACGGCACCAGCAGCGCAAATATAAGCGCCAGTAAAACCGACATCAACAGCAACTACCAAAGCGCCAACGAACAAACGGGCATCAAGGCAGGTGATGGCGGCTTTCAGGTCAGCGTGCGGGGCAATACCGACCTCAACGGCGGCGTGATGGCCAGCAGTGACAAAGCGATAACGGGCAACAAGAACAGCCTTAGTACCGGCACGCTCACTACGAGTGATTTGAACAATGAAGCCAGCGCATCGGCTGCGACCAGCGGTTTCAGCCTAAGTACGGATATGTTGTCTCAAGGCAAATATGGTGCTGCCAAGGGTGTGCTGACCAATATCATGGACAACGCCAGTCAATCGGGCAGTAGCAGCGGTCAGACCAAAGCAGCCATCAGCGCAGGCACTGTGCGCATCACCGATGATGCCGCGCAAACCCAGCTGACTGGCAACACCGGAGCGCAGACCATCGCCAGTCTGAATCGCGACACCCAAAATGCAAACACGGTGGCGCAGCGCCAGGATGTACAGGCCATGAAACAGACTGTGGAGGCCGAGCGAGCGATCAAGAATGAAGCGGTCAAGCAACTCACCACGCTGACCGATGAAGCCTACCGGGTCATGTTCAAAGAGGTACCCAAGTTTTACAAGGTAACGTGTCCTGCCAATACAAACTGCACCACAAATCCCGAAAAAACAACCGTACAACTGGTGGACAAAGATACCCAAACTGAACTGGCCAATGCACCTAGCGGGGCTGTGTTGGCTGTGAACGGCATCGACAACCCACTGGAGCGCGCTGGGCAACTGGCGATGCAGAATGCGGAGCTTGTTAGAGATGCAAATGGCGTTGAAGCTAAGCCCACAACGATCTACCTCATGCACTACGTACCCGCCAACAACGGATTGAGTGAACTCATGATCGCAGCCTATGAAAAAAGCCTTGCGCCCACGTTGGGCTACTCCAACCAGGATGAAGCCTATGCGGCCGCCATCCAGGCACGGGGGCAGCTAGAGACCACCAGCCTGGGGCACAGTCGGGGCACCATCGTGCAAACGAATGCCAACAACATTCTTGGCGAGCAGAAATTCACCAACCCGAACTTGAGTGTGCGCGGGGTGGGCGGTGCGGTGACTGGGGAGACTTACACTGATGCAGCACTTAAGGTTGCCGGCGTTGATGCGGCGAGAAATATCACCTTTACCTACTTCAAAAATGACCCGGTCCCTGTAGTTGCTGGCGGCAACTCTGGAGTGATTAGTTTGTCGGAGTTTTGGAAAGTTCTGACAACATCCAACAGCACGCACAGTTGCTACGGAACCGGGGCTGCTGGTTGCGCCCAAGTGGAAATACTAACTCCCAGCGCCCCCAAAGACGCAAACCAAAAAAATAGCAGCTTGATTAGGTACATCGGTGGTAAGCCTTTTGATGCCAGTGGCAAACCACTAGAACTGAATAAGTGAGGTTTTGTATGAATCGCAAATTTTTCTCTGTGATAGCTTGCCTTGCAAGTGTGTGCGTACTTGGTGCTTGTTCGTTCGCATCTCAGCAGCTTTCTGACAAGCGAATGGAAGAACAACTCTTGAGGCCAGGTGCACTGGACTCGCCCGTTGCAACCAACTTTGATGAATACCACTTTAAATTTCTGGATAAGTACAGGATTGTTCATGCATGGCCGGTGACTTCGGCTTGCAAATATGCTGGCCGTAGGACGATGTACAAAATGGGGGAGACGTCGTATGGCGAAGTCCAGTGGGTGCTTGACATCATCGAAGAAGGTAGGAGCACAAAGCAAAGAGATGCAGATCCGGGATGGAACTTCAACCGCTTCGTTCGCAGCGTCAAAGTGCAGCGGCCTGTCTATGACACGGTGAATGGCGTGCGCGGTATTGTTCGTTACGAGGAGAACGAAGAAGGCTTGCAGCCGATTTGCTTTGAGGCTTGGGTGGGCAGTAGTCATGCCGTGACAATTTTTCTATATCAACGTACTGTTGATCAGTGGCAAGATGCACTGGCGAAATGGAGCAAAGGCGCATACCTTGGCAAGGACGCAGTGCAAGGTATTGATACTGTCATGGGTAACAAGTGGCATGTCTACCGATTGCCACTAAAACCACGCGAGATGAACCGCGTTGCGGGAGCCTATGAACTGCGCATATTGCCCATAGGGGATACCGGATACACCTTTGCGATGGAATTTGGTGCCACTGTGGAGTCACTAGAAAACCCCCAAGCACACGCCGCCTTCCAGGCCATGTTCAATCGTCTGATTGAGTCAGTCAAAATCGAACCCCTGACTCCAGCCATTGAAGCAGATATGGCACAACTCAAAGCCAAAGCATTTGAAATCGTCCGCCAGAATTGCTTGCGCATGAAGAATCCACCTGGGTATTGCAAGAAGTATCTCGAACCCCAATGACT
>DAOSLL010000469.1:0-3989 GCA_035368905.1 Rhodoferax sp. | reverse complement strand
TGCCGGTCAGCCGGTAGCCGCCATCCACTTGGTGGGCACGGCTGGCCATGGAGCCGGGGTCAGAGCCATGGTCAGGTTCGGTCAGGCCAAAGCAGCCAATCGACTCGCCGCTGGCCAACTTTGGTAGGTATTTCTGGCGCAGTTCTTCGGTGCCAAATTCAAAGATCGGCACCATCACCAGGGAGCTTTGCACACTCATCATCGAGCGGTAGCCACTGTCCACCCGCTCGACCTCGCGGGCGATCAGCCCGTATTGCACATAGTTCAGACCCGGGCTGCCGTAGCGCTCGGGGATGGTGGGGCCCAAGAGCCCCAAGGCACCCATCTCCCGAAAGATGGCCGGGTCGGTTGCCCCACTGCGAAACGCCTGCACCACCCGCGGTAACAGCTGGCCCTGGCAATAGGCCGCTGCCGCGTCGCGCACTGCGCGCTCGTCGCTGCTGAGCTGGCGCTCCAGCAAGAAAGGGTCTTGCCAATCAAACGGTGTGGTGGCCATGTGGAATCTCCGCAAACTTGATCAGGCTCAATCCTAACGGCCGTGGGGGGTGTTAGCCTGAAAAACGTGTCACCCACCAGACCATGACCCTGCCAGCATAAACCCTATCGAAGTAGAGCGAGCCCATGAACACTGCCACCGCTGAAATGATCGAAAACGTCACCTACGACGAACTCTCCGTCGGCCAAAGCGCCCAGTTGGAACGCACCTTGCGCGCCGACGACATCCGCGCATTTGCCGCCGTGTCGGGTGACACCAACCCAGCCCACCTGGACCCCGAGTACGCCGCCAGCACACTGTTTCATGGCGTCATCGCCCACGGCATGTGGGGCGCCGCACTGATATCCGCCTTGTTGGGAACGCGGTTTCCAGGGCCAGGCACCATTTACATGGAGCAAAACCTGCACTTCACCAAACCGGTGCATATTGGCGACACGCTCACCGTTTCGGCCACAGTGCTGTCCAAAGACGATGCGCACCACCGGGTGGTGCTCGATTGCCAGGTGGTCAACCAAAACGGGGGGGTGGTGGTGCACGGCAACGCCGTCGTCATGGCGCCCACAACCAAGGTGCGCCGAGCCGCCATCGCGGTGCCCACCATCCAACTGATCGATACCTGAATAGACCGCCACGGCGCTACCCTGCGCCTTATTTCTGAGAGTATCAGCACGGCAATTGCGGGCTTTCGCAAGGCGCAATTACGCAGCACGCGCGGGATAGGTCGTTGGTTAATAGCGTGATACATTGGAACTTGTGGCTGTCGTTTCGTGGGAGTGTATGCTGGGCAATAGCGTGTTTCCGTCAGTCGAAGATAGAGTGGTGCGTCCGGGCCCGGAGCCCGTGTCCGCGCGCGCCAAGCGCTTGCTCTCACATCTGATTCTGAGCAACTCGCCCAAACAACGGCTGCTCCTGATTCGGTCGCTCACCTCGATGGTGGTCTACGTGGCCGCGATCCTGATGGTTGAGTACTCCATCTACAACGGGCTCATTGCGGAATCCCAGCAGGTGCATTGGCTGCAAGTTGGCATGCTGGCCTGGATGGTTGGCGTGTACGCTTTTTTGCGCAGCGGGCTCAATTGGCTGTTGCCTGCTCCCGCGCTAACGCAGTTACAGATTGTGGGCGCCAATGCCTGGGTCATTCTGGGTTACGCCCTGTGTCCACCGCTGCGGGGCGGGATGATGATGATGCTCGTGCTGATTTTGGTATTTGGCATTTTTGAGCAAAACCGCCGGGGCCAAGCCATTATCAACGTATCGACACTGGCCGTGTTTGGCGCAGTGCAGTGGTACATGGCGCAACACTTCCCGAATGATTTTCCGGCACGCATTGAGGTTTTCCATTGGGCAATGATGGCCACTATTGTGCCGATCGCGTCGATTTTGGGCGGACAAATAAACCAGCTGCGTGTAAAGCTGCAGGTACAACGCCACGAACTGCTCGAAGCATTGGACCGTATCCGAGAAATGGCGCAGAACGATGAATTGACCGCGCTGTTTAACCGCCGTTACATGAACGATCTGTTGACCACCACCGCGCGGCAAGTGGAGCGCTCAAACCAGACATTTAGCGTGTGCATCATCGATATTGACCACTTTAAAAAGGTCAATGACACCTACGGCCACCGTATTGGTGACGAGGTGCTGCGCAGTTTTGCCGCGCAGGCCAGTGCCGACCTTCGGCCCACCGACACTCTGGCCCGATGGGGTGGTGAAGAATTCTTGCTGCTCATGAGCGACACCCGTGCTGAGCAAGCCCTTGCCCGCGCGCTGCGCCTGCATGCCGTCATCAGCGAACTGGTGATTGCCGAGGCGCCGGAATTGCGCGTCACTTTTTCCACGGGAATTGCACAGTTTCGTGCCAAGGAGACCATAGACTCGCTGATCGAGCGCGCTGACCAGGCCCTGTACAAAGCCAAAAAGGCTGGGCGCAACCAGTCAATTCTTGCCCCTAAGTCATAAACAAACTGTGATCTTTGCAACGTTTTGCATGGCGCTTTTAACTGCTAGACAGGGCTTATTCGTTCGTCTTCTCAGAGGGCTAGCACTGGCGCTAGCGGCGCTTTGTGTCGTGAGCCCTGCTGCGGCCCAAGACCTGCGGGCAGACTGCAACTCCTGCCGCATGGTGGTGCACTCGCTGGCACACCCACTGCCCTTAGCGGGCAACTGGTTGTTTACCCGCAACGACAACCCCCACAACAAAGACGTTGCGCTAGACACCCAAAACTGGCAACTGGTGCAGGCGCCCGGACCGTGGCGCAATGTGTACCCCGATAACAAAAACTTTACCGTAGGCTGGTACCGCGGTACTTTTGAATTCGCGCCCGACCTGATCGGCCAAGAAGTCGTGCTGCTGGTAGACGCCTACATGGGGCGGGTAAACGTCTATATCGACGGGCAAGAAGTTTACAAGCGCCCCCACAACATCAACGTGGAGCGCTACTACTCGATCCAACCGATTCCCGTGCGCTTTATCGTCAAGCAAGCACAGCAGGTCGTGACCATCCGGGTCGATACGCCTTTGATGACCGGCATTTACCAACTGCCCTTTGAACTGCGCAAGTACGACGCGCACGACAGGGGCTTGGCCTGGGAGCAGTTTTGGGGCGGCGAGTTGCGCACCATCGTGGCCTACGTGGTGTTTTTCTTTGGGCTGTTTTTGTTGTTGGTGTATGCCAAAACCCGCTCGCGCATGTATTTGATTGCGGCGCTTGGCAGTTTGGCCAGCTTCCCGTTTTATGCAGCGCCTGCCGACTACCTGCTGCGCTTTTTTGCGCCAGAGCCACTGCTTTTTGTGCACTACTTTGGTATTTTTTCCTATTTTTTGGCCTACGTGTTCTGCCAGTTTTATTACCGGTTTACGCCCCGGCTTAATTGGGTTCTGGGCGTGGTCAGCGCTGTCAGCGCGCTCGCCACCGGACTGACCGTATGGCACGGCAACCTGGACCTGTTCCACGCCGCGCGTATTCCGCTCTTTATGGTGTCTCTGGTGTGTGGCCTGCTAGCTTGCTACCAAGTGATCCGTGGCACTGCCTTAGGCAAACCGGGCGCGGCTGTGTTGCTGGCCGGCGTGCTGATTTTGACTGCTGCAGGCGTGCACGACGCACTGTTAGCCATGGGCGCCATTACCTCGGTGGCACGCATCTTCAGCGGCATGCTGGTGTACACCTGCACCCTGGTCTATGTGGTCAGCACCGCCATTGCCAACACTTTTGTCGAGAACCAGGGCTTGGCCAAAGAGCCAAATCAGGAGTATTTGCGCGCCCAGTGGTTGGCTCTGCCTGCGACGAAGCTGGATATAAAACCAGTATCATCAGGCACCCAGCCCACGCTGGCACTGCCCCATGCCCGCCACTGCACGCCCAACGCACTCGCATTCACACGCTGGCGGGCAAGCGGGTACCAAGCCAAAGCTCTACAACCCGCGCCACCCCGAACGCACGCTGCTCTACCAAACCATAGCCGAGCATTTTGAGACCTGGTTTGAGTTGGCCAG
>DAOSLL010000468.1:0-3994 GCA_035368905.1 Rhodoferax sp. | reverse complement strand
TGAACTGGGAAGTCAATGATCTCCTGAAAACCGCCGGGCAACAGGCAGCCAGCTACCTGGCGCAAATGCAAGCGACCGAGGCGCTGCTGGAGGTGCGCAAGTTTGATGCGTTCAACCGTATGTCGGCTTTTGTCGTGCATGATCTCAAGAACATCGTGACGCAGTTGTCGTTGATGATGAAAAATGCCAAACGCCTGGCCAATAATCCAGAGTTTCAGCAAGACATGCTGATGACGGTTGAAAATTCGCTGGAGCGCATGCGTCAGTTGATGTTGCAACTGCGCGAGGGTGCTTTGCCGCCCGGAACCGTGCTGGGTATCGACCTGAGTGCCGTCATCGCTCGCGTCAAAAGCGTTTCTGCGGCCAAGGGGCGAACACTGGAAGTGGAGCTGCAAGATTCAGTGTCTGCCCGCGGCCATGAGGAGCGACTGGAACGTATCATTGGCCATGTGGTGCAAAACGCCTTTGAGGCGACCGACCCCAATGGTCGTGTCAGCTTGCGACTTGACCGATCAGCGGGGCAAGCCCGAATTGTGGTGACCGACACCGGACATGGCATGAGTCAGGAGTTTATCCGTGACCGACTTTTCAAGCCCTTTCAGACCACCAAACAAGCTGGCATGGGTATTGGCGCTTATGAAAGCTACCAGTATGTGCAAGAGTTGGGTGGCAAGATTCAAGTTGAGAGCCAAGAGGGCAAGGGAACCAGCGTCACAATCATGCTGCCTTTGTTTGAAAACCAGAAACACTCAGACCTTCATGTGATGGAACCCCAATGAGTTCAGAACGATCCCGCCCCCTGCTGATTGTGGAAGATGACCTGGCGCTGCAAAAGCAGATCAAGTGGTCGCTTGACCGTTTTGACTCCGTGCTTGCCCATGATCGGGAAAGTGCCTTGCTGCAATTGCGCAAGAGCAACCCGGCTGTGGTCACCATGGACCTTGGATTGCCACCAGATGCCGATTCGGTGTCTGAAGGCTTCAGGTTGCTTGGACAAATGCTGGCTTTTGACCCCGACATCAAGGTGATCGTCCTGACCGGGCAAAACGACCAAGCCAATGCCTTGCAGGCTGTGGCATTGGGTGCATACGATTTTTTTGCCAAGCCGTTTGAACCCGAATTGCTCAATCTTACGGTTGAACGTGCGTTTCGGCTGTTTGAGTTGCAGAGCGAAAACCGGCGCTTGCAGACCATGCACCAGCCCGATGCCCTGTCGGGCCTGATGACCCGTGATCCAGCCATGATGCGGGTCTGCCGCACCATTGAAAAAGTGGCCGTGAGCAATGCCACCGTCATGCTGCTGGGAGAAAGCGGCACCGGCAAAGAGTTGCTGGCGCGCGGACTGCACCAGGCATCTGCGCGGCACAGCGAAAAATTTGTCGCCATCAATTGCGCTGCCATCCCGGAGAACTTGTTGGAAAGCGAGCTTTTCGGCTACGAAAGAGGGGCCTTTACCGGTGCCTCGAAAACGACACTGGGCAAAATTGAAATGGCGAACGGCGGCACGCTGATGCTCGACGAAATCGGTGATCTGCCTTTTCAGTTGCAGGCCAAGTTGCTGCGCTTTTTGCAAGAACGAGTGATTGAGCGCGTCGGTGGCCGGCAAGAGATTGCAATTGATGTGCGCATTGTTTGTGCTACCCATCAAGACTTGAAGGTGCTCAGCAAAGAGGGTCGTTTCCGGGAGGATTTGTATTACAGGCTGGCCGAAATCGTTGTGAACATTCCGCCGCTACGCGACCGGGTGGGCGACGCAGCGCTGCTGGCGCACGCCTTTGTGCGTCGCTTTTCGCAAGAGCAAAACAGAGCCTCGATGTTGCTGAGTGAAGATGCCGTCAAGGCGATCGAGCTGCATCCTTGGCCGGGCAACATCCGCGAGCTGGAAAACTGTATCAAGCGCGCGACCATCATGGCCGATGGCAACCAGATCTCGGCCGAGGATGTCGGGTTGAGCACTGCCGCCCGCGACGAAATCGACACCTCGCTGGACTTGCGCATCATCCGCGACACCGCCGACCGGCGGGCCATAATTGCTGCATTGGGCCGGGTCAACGGTAACATGGTCAAAGCTGCCGAACTGTTGGGTGTGAGTCGGCCAACACTTTATGACCTGATGCACCGGCTGGCACTCAAATGATCCATACGTTTTTGTAATCTTTTTGCAGGGAGTCTCGATGAAATTCAATCAATCTAATATCCGCACTGCGTCAGCAGCAGTCGTGTTGAGCCTGTTACTGGGTGCCTGCAGCGAAAAGCCTGAGGCCATGCTGAGTTCTGCAAAAGACTATTTGGCAAAAAAGGACAACAAGGCCGCTGTCATTCAGATCAAAAATGCCTTGCAAGTCAACCCGGACCTGCCGGAAGCCCGTTTTTTGCTGGGCAGCGCGCTGCTCGATGGTGGCGACCCGATTGGTGCCGCGACCGAGTTGCGCAAGGCCCTGGCCCTCAAATACCCGCCAGACGCGTTGTTGCCTTTGCTGGCTCAGGCGCTGGTGGCGCAAGGGCAAGCCAAAAAGCTCATCGACGAATTGGCTGGCACCGAGTTGACCGACCCATTGGCCAAGGCCAGTTTTCAAACCACTCTGGCAACTGCCTATGCGATGCAAGGCAAAGCCGAGCTGTCGCAGGCGGCACTCAGTGCGGCACTGCAGGCGGCACCATCCTATGCGCCAGCCATGGTTGCCAAAGCACGGCAAATGGCAGTTAATCGTGATTTTGAAGGTGCCATGGCGCTCACCGAGGAGACCATCAGCAAGAACCCAAACAGTGTTGAAGCCTGGAAACTCAAGGGCGATTTGCTGCGCTATCTTAAGAGCCAGTTACCGCAAGCGCTGGTGGCCTACCGTAAAACGGTGGAAATCAAGCCAGACTTCCTGGCTGGGCAGGGCGCCGTCATCACCATCTTGTTGCAGCAAGACAACCTGGCAGAAGCCGCGACGCAGGTCGAAGGTCTGAAAAAAATCGCGCCCAACCACCCGCAGACCAAATACCTGGAAGCCCAGTTGGCCTTTCAAAAGAAGGAATACAAGCCTGCCCGAGAACTGATCCAGCAGGTACTCAAGGTAGCCCCCAACAACATTCAGTCCTTGCAACTGGCCGGTGCGGTGGAACTGCAGCTCAATTCACTCGTTCAGGCTGAGGTGTATTTAAGCAAGGCCTTGCAAGCTTTGCCTGATCTGGCCCTGGCGCGACGCTTGCTGGTGATGATTTACCTGCGCTCGGGCCAGACTGCCAAAGCCATTGCCACCTTGCAACCCGGGTTGAACCGTGAAAGCGTTGATCCTGATCTGTATGCTGTCGCGGGGGAGGTATATCTGCAAAGTGGCGATGCAAAAAAAGCGGAGACGTTCTTTGCCTTGGCCAGCAAACAAGACCCCGGCAACGCCAGAACCCGAACATCATTGGCGTTGACACGTCTAGCTGGTGGCCAGGTTGAAACAGCTTTTGACGAACTGCACACCATTGCCGCGTCTGATCCCGGGACCACAGCCGACCTGGCCCTGATCAGCGTTCATCTGCGCCGTGGCGAGTTTGACAAGGCCCTGACAGCCATCGATTCGCTTGAAAAGAAACAGGCTGACAAGCCGCTGGCGGCCAACCTGCGCGGCAGGACATTGCTGGTCAAAAAAGATCTGCCAGGTGCCAGAAAGAGTTTCGAGCGCGCGCTGGTCATCGATCCCGGCTTCTTTCCGGCAGTCGCCAGCCTGGCTGGGCTGGATTTGGCCGAAAAGAAACCCGACGCCGCCAAAAAGCGTTTTGAAGCCGTGTTGCTTAAAGACCCGAAAAACCCGCAAGCCCTGCTGGCGCTGGCCGACCTCGCGGCACGCTCTGGTGCCGCCAAAGATGAAGTTGCCAAGCTGATTGGCAATGCCGTGAATGCCAATCCCACTGATGTGCCACCGCGCCTGTTGCTGACTGAATTCCACAGGCGCAACAAAGACATCAAGCTGGCATTGTCGGCCGCGCAAGATGCCGTAGCTGCCCTGCCCAATAG
>DAOSLL010000467.1:0-4002 GCA_035368905.1 Rhodoferax sp. | reverse complement strand
CAACACCCGCACCTGGTTTTCGCAAGGGGTATTGTGCAATGAGCCATTGGCGCACGAAACCTGCCGTGGTGGACAATGCCAGCCTGTTTGTTACAAGAGGTGCTGCATGGCGATTGGTTGGCTGACGATTCTGAAAATGGTGCCCTGGGGCGACGTGATCGAAAACGCCCCCAAGGTGGCGACCGGTGCCAAAAAGCTCTGGAGCCGGGTGGCCAAAAAGCCTGCTGGTGCCACTGTCATCGTCGCCGCCGACGCGATGCCTGAGCAGCCCCTGACGCTGTTGCAGTTGCAGCAACAGGTGACCGCGCTGCAGACCGTCACCGCTGAGTTGCAGCAGCAAATGATCGATTCCACCGAACTGATCAACACCCTGGCTGAACAAAACAGCCGTCTTGTCAAGCGCGTGGAAATCGACCGCAAGCGCCTGTTGTGGCTGGCCCTATGCCTGCTGGCGATGCTACTGGTGCTGCTTTTTAAACCTTTTTGATAGCGTTCACCGCATATTCCATAAGGGCTGGAAGCCTATTTGGACATCATTTCACCCATTGATAACGGTCTTGCCAACGCGATTCCAACCGGGTTTCAACTGGGGTCCAACCAGGATCCAACAGGATCCAACAGGATCCAACAGGGGTCAATGGTCTGCAGGGCAACCGGCCCGAAGCTCCGATTGCCACCTTTGCACCCCCCGTCAGTTGCGCACCACCTGCGCGCCCCCTTTGCATCAGAGCGCAGGCGCTGGCCACCAACCTGGCGTGAGCGCTGTTCGTAGCCTTTACCCGTCAAGGCAGATGCGGCACCGCTGCAATCGGTGTGGTTTACCGCCTGACCACGCAAGCGAGCAAGCGAGCAAGCGCGCAAGCAGGCAAGCAGGCAAGCAGGCAAGCAGGCAGGGCGGCTGATGCCATTTGCAAGCAACAAGTGGCACTGTTCTTTTGCACCATCAAATCAGCGATGAGGTTCAGTTCGTGCCCGTTGCGCGGATGAGGCAAGGTCACTGGCAAATGACATCTGGCCGGTCTGGGCTGGCATGTCAAGCGCATGGCGGTAATGGGTCCAAATGTCACAGAAGTTGGAAAACGGTGGTGAATGAACAGGGAAACCTGGAGTTTTGATCAAAACAGTCTGGCCTTTAATCTCCAACAAGCCAAGTCTTTGCAAATCATGCGAAGAATTCAAACATTCAAAGTCATTCGTCGCGAGGGCGCGACTCCAACAAATTCAAATAGGCGCTGCCTGTTTGTGTAGGAGTCGCGCCCTCGCGACGAAGGCTCATCGATTCCGGTTCGTCGCGCTTAAGCAAATCAAAACTGCTCGGTTGCCAGAGATCCCATGCCCGACAGGCGTTCACGAGGGCATCGATTCACGAAAAATCGCCTTCTGCGAAGTCGATTGCGAATACCCGTTGAGCACTTTCAGGCCAGACCAGGATGATCACAGTCATCGCAATTGAGCCAGCGCCAAAAAGCCCAGCACCTCATCGAGGTGTTGTGTGTAGTCGCTCAGCGCGTGGTCGCTGGCAGCCAGCAGCTTGATCTTTGCGCCAGCGTAATGGCTGGTCATTTCGCGCCAGTCCAGCACCTCGTCACCACGGGCGATGATGGCAAAGTAGCGCTCGGGTCGGCTGATGCCCGTCAGTTCCATGGCTTTGAGTTCGTCAACAAATCCAGGCTCCAGCACAAAGTGCCGGTCAGGGTCGTGCCACAAGGTTTGCTTGCCGATATGGGGTGCCAGGTCGCGCGCCGGATGGACCGCAGGGTTGAGCAGCACCGCCGGGCAGCCCAGGCGCTCGGCCAGCCAGGTGGCATAAAACCCGCCCAAAGACGAGCCCACGATGGCCATGGCATGTCTGGGCCAATCGGCGACGGCGGCCAGCACCTCGGCCATGGCTTGTTGGGGGGATGGCGCGAGCATCGGGCAAAGCCAGGTCACTGTCGGGTGACGCGCGGCCACTGCCGCAGCGGTCAGGCGCGCCTTGGTGGACGCAGGCGATGACAGAAAGCCGTGCAGGTAGAGCAAATGGGTGGTATTCATCTGGAAAATTATATAAAAACAGCCTCTAGCGCCCGTCAATACTGCGCTGGTAGCTATATTATTTATAGCTTATTGAGAACCGCCAGGGCAAACGGCAAACTCGCCAGGCCCAGCACGGTTGACAAGGTGACCAGCGCTGCCACGTAGGCACCGTCGTAACCCATGCGCGCCGCCAGCACATAGCAGCTTGATGCGGTTGGCAGGGCCGAGAACGCCAGCAAGACGGTCGTTTGCAACGGGTTCAGGCTAAACAGCCGCGCCAGCAAAATGGCCAGCAGTGGCATCAAAAAGTGGCGGATGCCCAACAGCGCCAGACCCAGCAGCTTGTCGCGCTGCAGTGATGCCAACTGCATGCCGGCCCCGGCCGCCATCAAACCCAGTGACAGCGATGCCGAACCAATCCGCGTCACCGTTGGTTCGAGCCAATGCGGAATCGACAGCCCCAGCAGATTGGCCAGCAGACCTGATGCGGTGCCGATGATCAGCGGGTTGCGTGTCAGTTCGCGCCAGAAGCCGTGCCCGGCATGGCGTGCCATCGGCCAGACCGCGCCAATGTTCATCAAAGGCACACTGATACCAATCAGGATTGCCAGCACCAGCAGACCCTCGGGTCCGGCCAGCCGCTCGGCCAGCGCCAGGCCAATGAAAGAGTTGAAACGAAACGCCACCTGTGCGCTGGCGGCATGCTGGCGCTGGTCAATGTGCCGCCCCAGCCCGGGCCAATACGGCACCGAGTAGGCCAGCGCAATGCCACCGAGCCCAAGCGACCAGCCAGCGGCAACCAGGTTGCCGGCTGCGCCGAGGTCCAGCGGGCTCCTGACAATCGAGTGAAACAGCAGCACCGGAAAAAACAGAAAATACACCAGCGCTTCGACCTGCGACCAGATCGGGCGATTCAGTGGCGTGAAGCGGCACACCAGATAGCCAATCAGAATGAGCAAAAAGTCAGGAAACAGCAGTTGAAAGAAATTCACCACCCAAGGATAGCAGCCCGCAGTGACCCGGTGATTGACACGTTTATCGATGCGCTATGGCTGGAAGAAGGGCTGGCCAAAAACACGCTGTCGGCCTACCGGCTTGACCTGACGCTGTTGTCAGACTGGCAAACCGTCAACGCCCGGGCGCTGATTGGCACCCGCACCGAAGACCTCAACGGCTATTTTGCGCAAGCCCACAGCCAAACCAAAGCCACCACTGCAAACCGCCGTCTGACCGTGTTCAAGCGGTTTTTTCGCTGGGCGCTGCGGGAACACCTGATCGATCAGGACCCGACCTTGAAGCTTCAGGCGGCCCACCAGCCGTTGCGCATGCCCAAGACGCTGACCGAGTTCCAGGTTGAGGCGCTGCTGGGCGCACCGGACGTGAGCACAGCGCTTGGCGTGCGTGACCGCAGCATGCTCGAACTGATGTACGCCAGCGGCTTGCGGGTCAGCGAACTGGTCACGCTCAAGGTGTTCAACATCAGCCTCAACGATAACGTGCTGCGGGTGTTTGGCAAGGGCAACAAAGAGCGGCTGGTGCCGTTTGGCGAAGTCGCCAGCCTGTGGCTGAAGAACTATCTGGCGCAAGCACGCGCAGAACTGCTGGCCGGTCACCAGACCGATGACCTGTTTATCACCGTCAAGGGCAGCACACCCGGCACTGCCATGAGCCGGATGATGTTCTGGCTGTTGGTGAAAAAGTATGCACTGGTGGCGGGCATCACGTCGCCGCTGTCACCACATACGCTGCGCCACGCCTTTGCCACGCATTTGCTCAACCACGGGGCGGACCTGCGCGCGGTGCAAATGCTGCTAGGTCATGCCGACATTTCCACCACCACCATCTACACCCACGTGGCACGCGAGCGGCTCAAGGTGCTGCATGCCCGACACCATCCGCGCGGCTGAGGTCACGGATGGCATGAAGCGCTCAGGATGTGGTCGGGAATAACTCCCCGTTTTGCACCAAGGAGTTGGGATGCGCGGC
>DAOSLL010000466.1:0-4010 GCA_035368905.1 Rhodoferax sp. | reverse complement strand
AGTGGTGGCAAACATTGAAAATATTATGGTTGCCTATATACCCGCTTCAGACCCGTTGCTGTCAGCCAGTTTGCCGAAATGCCTTCCAGATAGCCGACCTTGGGCATCACGATTTGGCTGGCATCGTTTTTGATGCGACGGGGCTTGTGTTAAGTTGAAGTCTTGTGCGACATCACACAAATGTCAGTGTCGAATAATATTACTGTACAAAACGGCCGGTGATTTGGTATCTCACACCGTTGGCGTTTAACAACGCGATGTCAGTAATACGCCTGTGTTGATTTTTAGTAAGGGTGACTATTGGTCAGCGACATAGCATTATTCAATCTCATGCTGCTGTATCTCACCGCCAACCTTCATGCTGCGTCGCGTGACCCGCGACGTTGGCCTCAAGCATGGGCGGCCTTGTGCCAGTGGTTTGACTGCCCTGACGTATTCGGAAGCGGCGGAGCTGGTGACAACTGACTTGTCATCTCAACTAAGCGTCATCGCTTCGTGCAGTACCCAGGCCCGGCATTGTGCTCAGAGTGCCAGCGGTCGATGTGGTTAGGGTTTGGACTTTGATGAGGGCAAACGCCGCTCCTGTCTCGCCCTTGTTGATCATATTGATCACGCGCTCACATCCCCTCATCCGTTTGTGCCGCGACTCCAGCCGGAGCCCGGGAGGTCGGTACGGAGCGGCGCGTGTGTCGTCCCCTCCTAACTGGCCACAACCTTGGACGAAGTGCGCGCCTATTTCAATCGATCACGGGGAAGGTGATTGCGCCGTCGTTGCCGGCCGCATAGATGAAGCAGTTCCGGTTGTAGCGGAAGTAGATGGTCCCGATCGAGATTGAGTTGCCGCTATAGGTGGACGGAACCGTTATACGGATGCTGGAATAGAAGGGCGCATCGGCCGTTCCTGCCATGCACGCCGGATCAGCGTTGCCGCTACCCCATGCATTACCGATCACGTATGCGTTGCCGTATCCGGGTGGCATAAATCCGCCGCTGAGCGAGAACGAGGTGGAGCCGGGAGCATAGATGTTGACGTAGCCCCAACTCGCCCCGTCAGTGCCCTTCGTGTACTCGATGAGGTCGGTAAAGGCGACACTTCCGCCTCGTTTGAGCGCCGCGCAGCCCTTTCGCTTGATGGTGCCCCAGGTGCCTTGCGCTAGGATCGTGTCTGCGCCGCCTCCGCAGCCCACCATGATAGACACTCCCACTGACTTGGTTGGCAGGTAATTTGAATTTCCAGAGTAATTGGCAAATACATTCGTGATACCAGTTGTGGTTAGAGGTGCGGAGCACGAACCCGTCCCGGACGCATCAAGTGTTGCACTACAAAGCGTCGCACCACCTTCTGTGGTGAAAGTGACGTTACCAGTTGGAAGACTTTGTCCAAGATCCGGTGTTGGCCTTACGACAGACGTGAACATGACAGGTAAGTTCACTACGACTGAAGTTGGTAGTGCTGATATAGATGCAAAGGATTTGGCCTTTGGAGGATCACAAGATACGGGACGTTTAACTTCACCGGCTATGCGCGTCAATTCTGCATTGAAGGCCGTAAGCCCGCCAGCATCGAACAGTCGACTGTGGACGTAGTAGCAAAGTACCTCGAAATCCGTCACCTGAGCCCTATCCAATTGAATCTCCCCGCCATCTTCATAGTTGAGGATCAGTCCCGAGGGAGAGAGACCCGGCGAGAAGTCGAGGTTGAACGCTGATTTCTTAGAATCGTCGCCAGTAAACCCATCCCCATTCAGATCAAATTGAGAAAAATTTGGCTGACTCGGTAATGCTGGTATCTGGGGGTAGGCAGCCGGGAAGAAAACTTGAAGAAATTTTGATGCGTCTGAGGAGCCAAATGTCGATTTTGGAGTCGTGACGTTTGGCTGAAGCATTGCAAGCCGAACAGGCGCGTCAACAAAACTATTGTCCAAGCTTAATATCGCGGCGAAGGCATCCATCATCGGCGCGGCACCGGCTAGTGGCGCTTGGCCCGTACCTTTGAGTCTAGAAATCAGATCCACTGGGCTGATTGTCGGACGGATGGCAAGCATATAAGCGGCAATGCCGGCGACCTGTGGGCTCGCCATTGAAGTTCCGCTTTTAATGCCGACTTCTGTCGGGGATATAAACGAGTAAATATTCGTGCCGATCGCACCGATGTTCCCGCCTATTGTGCTACCTCCAAAACTTTTAGTGCCGTCTTTATTTATAATTTCAAATTTATTAAGTGGTCCGGGCACGACAATCAAGCCTTTCAAAGGATCCAGCGAAATTTCTGCAGTCCTGTTCTCAACCACCAGACCATTTGTAAGGGGCACAGATATTGCCCCATTCTTGTCAGTCAAAGGACCCAGCAGAACCGCCGCATTCCACCAACTGGTTCTTTCTGCATGGGAGGTAGGTCCGTTGTTGCCTGCAGAAGATACTTGGATAACCTGGTTTTCGTAGTTGAAGTTAACCCCAGCAGGGAGTTTTAGACTGAGGTTTCGGACCGTCTTACGCCAATACTTTGCGTTAATTTCCGCTTCAGAAGCGGTTAAACAGTCCCCGGGGATCGGGCAATTTGTACCAACGCTCATATTGATGACGAAGCGTCTATTCGGCTTAGCAGCGGTGATGATTTCTCTCATCCGTCTGTTGAAGAGCTGCACAAAGGGCTCTGGTGGACCAATTGGACCTGCGAGGTCAATAACATGCAACGGTATCGCTTTGGGCAGACTGCCCGTCACTTCTCCTGTAGCTGTAAAGTCGCCACCAAAACTACCAGCGGCTATGCCGAGAACATGATATCCATGTGTACAAGTTTCTATCCCAATAAAAGCGCCTTCAAGATTGTATTTATTGCATTTATTTCCTGAAAGAATCCCAACTGCCGTACCGTTAATTTCTGTAATTTGGTCATTCCCGAAATAATCGATAACAATGAGTTCAACCGGCGACGTGGCGGTGTTGACGTTGACGGCATTCCACGCAGCCGTAACGCGAGCGGCTATGTGATGGAAAACTGGATTTTGATGGGACACTGGATTTACGGGCAGAAACGCATCAGCCGGAATGACGTTTATTGGAAGATTCTGTGGTTGTGGTACTAAGTTCGGAATCACCGCCTCAAAAACTCCAGTAGCCATGAGATTAGAGGCGATTAATTGAAGGGCCGCTAGACTTCCGGGGCTCGGGACGTGGATGGTGACAGCGGTCTCATTTTGGCGCATGTAACTAATTCGGCCACTGATGCTATTCAGCACCGTATTCACTTGGCCGACGGTCGCGCCAGGGCTGATAAACGCAGCCAGTTGAGATACGTAATACTCCGCGCCCGATCCAGACGCTTGCGCTGTCGCCAGATCCTCAGGACTTTGATCCACAAAGTCTATCGTGGCCTGGTCAGCGGGCTGACTTGGATCCCCGGTCAAAAGAACGCCAGAAATAGTGGGTGGTATTGACACCGCAGTTACCTGCCATGTTAGAGCAGATTGGATAAATGGCTGAGTTCGATCCTGTCGAATCGTGATCGTGTCATTCAGCGTCACCGTCGCACCAGCTGCCAGATTGCCCACTTGCACTGTTCCATCCACTATGGTCGCGCCAATACCAACGCCTGTCAGCGTCGCTGCAACACCACTTTTTGCGTCTGTGCCATTGTTTTTTACCGCGACCTGAAAAAGGTAGTCATACACCGTTCTGCTCACGCGGGTTTCGCTCAGTTTTGTGATGCCAGTCACGACAACATCGGGCGTCACCAAAGCTGAAGTCGCTGCCATTTTCATGGCGTTAGGACTCGCTGCATTGGGTGAGTCACCGCCGCCGCCACCACCGCATGCAGCAAGTGACAACGAGATGCAAAGCGCTGCCGCCATATGCATCCAGCGGCCAAGGTGTGCACGTGTACCTGATAGGTTGGATTTCATTTTTCACCCCCACATGAATTTTTTGCCATGCGTGGCATGACGTTGAGTGAATAGTTTGCTAATTTCGGTATTTGCGAGGAAACTGACGTCGAAAATCGAGAAGCAACG
>DAOSLL010000465.1:0-4029 GCA_035368905.1 Rhodoferax sp. | reverse complement strand
AGACCCACAGCGGTCAGCCAGCATACCAAAATGCCTCATCCAAACCGGTCGTTCAAATCTGCCTGTGAAAGTCAAGTTCACGCAGTGTTGCAATAGAAACTGGCTAAGGCACCAAAGCACCAGCTGCTGCATTTCGCAGCTCTCGCCGCAGGAATTTCCCGAGGTTGGACTTTGGCAGGGGTTCCCTTCGGAATTCGACGATCTTTGGCATCTTGTAGCCAGTCAGGTGCTGACGGCAATGGTCGAGCAAGACCTGCTCGGTCAGCGCCGGGTCGCGCTTCACCACGACGATCTTGACGACCTCACCGGATCTTTCGTCTGGAACGCCGATCGCCACGACCTCGGCCACACCAGGATGCAGCGAGACGATGTCCTCGATCTGGTTTGGGAAGACCTTGAAGCCCGAAACTATGATCATGTCCTTCTTTCGGTCAGTGATCCTGAAATAGCCCCGTTCGTCCACAAAGCCCATATCGCCGGTGCGTAGCCAGCCATCAGTGGTGAACACCTTGCTGGTTTCTTCGGGGCAGTTCCAGTACCCCGGCATCACCTGTGGGCCGCGCACGCAGATCTCACCGATTTCGCCGGTGGCGAGTTGGTCATCGCCCTCGTCGAGGATAACGGCCTGGGTCGACGGAATCGGGATGCCGATTGTTCCGGTCCACTCCCCGGTGTCCAGCGGGTTGGCGATCACAATCGGCGACGTTTCGGTCATGCCGTAGCCTTCGATGATGGTCACACCGGTGCGCTGTTTCCATCGCTCGGCCACCACGCGCTGCACGGCCATGCCCCCAGCACTGGTCACTTTCAGGGCGCTGGTGTCCACATCCGCAAACTCGGGAGCGTCGAGCAAGGTCCGGTAAAGCGTATTGACACCGATGATGACCGTAAAAGGGAATTTCTTCAGGTCATGGATGTATGCACGCATGTCTCGGGGGTTGGTCACCAGAACCGTGCGTGCACCGAGCTTCATGAACACGAGATTGGAGGTCAGCGCATAGATGTGATACAGCGGCAAAGGACAGACGAACACCTCTTTGCCGTCCACCAGGTCGCGCGCCATCCACGCTGTCATTTGTTGAACATTCGCCACCAAGTTGCCGTGGGTCAGCGCCGCAGCCTTGGCCACGCCCGTTGTGCCGCCGGTGTACTGCAGGAAGGCCAGATCCTTTTGGCCCAGCGGCTCTTCTGTCAAATCCTGCTTTTGCCCGGAGCGCAAAGCCGCGTTGAATGGGGTGGTGCCACCAATGGTCCATTTGGTCACCATTTGTTTGATGTGTTTCACCACGATGTTGGTGAGAAGCTTTTTCACAGTCGCAAACAGGTCGCCGACCTCAGTCGTAATGACGGTCAGGTTAAGCGCCGGATTCTTTTCCAGGACTTTTTGCAGGGTGTGCGCAAAGTTTTCCAGCACCACAATGGCCACGGCACCCGAGTCCTTCAACTGGTGCTCCAATTCGTCTGCGGTGTACTGCGGGTTGATGCTCACGACCACAAGCCCTGCCCGCAGCACACCGAACAAGGCCACCGGGTACTGGAGCAGGTTGGGCATCATGAGAGCGACCCGCTCGCCTTTGCGCAGCCCCAGCGATTTCTGCAAGTAGGCGGCAAAGTCGCGGCTTGACCGGTCGAGCTCGGCATAGCTGATCGACGTTTCCATGTTGCTGTAGGCGGGTAACGCTGCGAAACGGTGACAGCTGCGCAGCAACACGTCCGTGAGCGAGGCGAACTCAAACATATCAACCTCGGCCGGCACGCCCGGCGGGTAGCTCTTCAGCCAGATCGCTTCCATCTTGATCTTTCTTTGCAGTTTCGGGTCCATCGCCTGGATAAACCTGGATGTCGCCCGATGAGAATTCAGTGGGTGCTGACGCGCTTGGCGTGTCAGGCAAGGTTCAATACAGCTCGCGAATATGCTCAGATACGACCAGAAGCTGCTGCCGGTCCATGCGCACGATAAATTGCCGGCTGACGGAACTGATCATTCGTACCGCGCCACTCATACCCAGTCGCGCTGACTGTTCTGCTACGAAGCCAAGTTGGGCCTTTTTCAGCGCTCGCAAAAAATAGTATTCCAGGCCTGCCTCGATGAGTTCGTGGACCAGATCTGCCATCGATTCGCCATGCTTGGGCTGGTCTGGCCTGGCCTGCAGCGCCTCCAGCACGGCATTCGTTTTGGCGCGTAGATCCGAGGAGTGGTGAAAGCGCAAAGAGGGCTCAGCGGCCACGTTGGTCAAGGTTTTGCTTGCTGCGTGGCTTACCGTTTTCTTCGTGGCGGGTTTGGCGACTGCTTTGTCTGTGCTGGCGACGGGTGTTTTTGAGGATGTTGTCATGGTCTCGGGCCTAAGGTGATGCAGGTCATGCTGTCACTGTTTCGGGGGGCATGGGTTGGATGGGGAAGGTGACACAACGCCCGATATGCAGTGGCATGGTCAAGCGTTGGCTGCGCCAGTAAGCTTGCACCGTCTCGATGAAGCCGGTGGGGCCGCACATCCAGGTCGTGCGCTCTTTCACATCGGGTACAGCGAGCGTCAGGGCCTTGGCGGAGAACGGACCGGCATGGTCGTCGAAATGGACCAGCAGAGAAAGCTCCGGGTAGCTGTCTGCAGCCCTTTGCAACGCGCTGGCCTGACTCAATTCTGCCGGGTTACGGCACACATGCAGCAACACCACGTCACCCTGGTAGTTGCGCGCCTGTAAATCACGCAGCATGGACATCGTCGCCACAATGCCACTGTCCTTGCTCAACAGCAACATTCTGGCGGGCAATGTCGCAGGCAATTCAAGCTGGCTGTTGACCTGACTGAAGGTGGGCAACTCGCCGTTCTTGACAGTCTGTTGTAGATGGGGGATGGGAGGCAGCGATGGCAAAGCGTTGCTTGCAGCAGGCCGGGGTGCGACTGGAGCAACCCGCGTGTGGTGCAGTGCAGCCTTGACGGCTTCGACCATTGTTTCAACCCAGCGAGTTGATGGGACGGTGTGGTTGGCGGCGATCATGATGGTGTCCTTGCCTGGTGGGTTGGAGAGTGTCAATATTGTGTACGTTCGTACACTAAATGTCCATGCAGTTTTTCGCTTTTAAACGTGGACACCAATTTCTAACACTCAAAGGTTTAACTTTTGCTGAAATTCATTTGAATTTGATAGGATACGTTTGTACACAAAGAACACCAGAAAAAATGATCACAGCATCGCCACCCAGCAAACGCGCAGACACCCTGACTCGCAGCGAGCGCAAAGACCTGACGCGCGCCAGCCTGTTGCAGGCGGCGCTGGCTTTGATTGGTGAGGGGCGCAGCTTTACCAGTCTAGGTATTCGTGAGATAGCGCGTGAGGCGGGCATGGTTCCGAACGCCTTTTACCGCCACTTCCGCAACACCGATGACCTGGGGCTGGCCCTGGTGGAAGAGACGGGTGTAACGCTGCGTCGCCTGCTGCGCGAAGCGCGCCAGGTGGGTGTGGCGCCAAACTCGATGGTGCGCCGATCCGTGCAGGTGTATTACGAGTACGTCCGGCAAAACCGTTTGCAGTTCTTGTTCATCTCCAGCGAACGCTCGGGGGGTAGCCGTATCCTGCGGCTGGCCATCCGCACCGATGTCACCCATTTCACCAACGAGATGGCGCAGGACTTTCGACGCTTGGGTATTTACCCCGAGATGCCGACCAGCAGCCTGCAAATGGTCTGTGGCCTGATCGTTACCACCATGCTCGCCGCCGCGCCTGAGATTTTGGACCTGCCCCCTGAGCAACCCTTGCTGGAAGCTGAGATGAAAGAAAATTTTGTCCAGCAATTGCAAGTTGCGCTGCTCGGTGCTGCGTGCTGGAAAGAGAAAAAAGTTCGTCAAAATACAGACATCATCAGCTTGTAGGTGGGACTTTCGTGAACGTCCTGAATATCAGTAATCTTGGCACACCCGTTTGCCAATCGGTGCACTTCATAATGGACGATTGCCCATTTATACGTACCCTTCAGGAGTGGTGGCAAACATTGAAAATATTATGGTTGCCTATATACCCGCTTCAGACCCG
>DAOSLL010000464.1:0-4030 GCA_035368905.1 Rhodoferax sp. | reverse complement strand
CCAGGACCCGTCCACAGTTCACTCATCCCGCGCAAGGCAAAGCCCTGCAGCCCGGCGGCTGGCAATTGGGTGGCCAGCACCTGCCAGGGCTGCACGCAATGGTGTGCGGTTCAGATCTTTGTGCAAGACGGTCGTGCCACACGGGTGCGTGGCAATCCGCTGTCCAAGTCCAACCACGGCTACTGCTGCCCGCGCGGTCATCTGATTCCGCAGCAGATGTACGACCCCGACCGCATCAAGACACCGATGAAGCGGACCAACCCGCTCAAGGGCCGGGGTATCGATCCCAAGTTTGTCCCGATCTCCTGGGATGAAGCCCTTGACACCGTGGCTGACAAGATGATGGAACTGCGCAAGGCCGGCGAGCCCGGCAAGCTCATGTACATGCGCGGACGGTACTCCTCTACCTCCACAGAATTGCTGTACGGCACGCTGCCCAAGGTATGGGGCACGGGCCAGTATTTCTCACACAGCGCCCTTTGTGCCGAGGCCGAAAAAATGGGTCCAGGCCTGACACAAGGCTTTTTTGGCTACCGTGACTACGACCTGGGCAACACCAACTGTCTGGTGGTTTGGGGTTGCGACCCGCTAAGCTCCAACCGCATGGTGCCCAACACCATGCACCACTTCCCCGGCATCGTCAAACGCGGTACGGTGATCGCTGTGGACCCGCGCATGTCCACAATCGCCGCCAAAGCGCATGAGTGGCTGCCCATCAACCCCGGCACCGACGGTGCACTGGCGAGCGCCATCGCCCATGTCATTCTTACCGAGGGGCAATGGGGCAAGGAGTTTGTGGGCGACTTCAAAGACGGCAAAAACCTGTTTGTGACTGGCAAGCTGGTGGATGAAGCGGCTTTTGCAGAGAAAGAATCCAACGGTGTCGTCAAATGGTGGAATCTGGAGCTCAAGGACAAAACCCCCGCCTGGGCGGAAAAGGAAACACTGATTCCTGCCGATCAGATTCTGCGGGTGGCGCGTGCCATGGGTAAAGCCGGTTCAAAAACCACCGTCTGGATGGGGCCAGGTGTTGCCATGACACCGCGCGGCACTTACGCCGCCATGGCCGTGCATGCGCTCAATGGTCTGCTTGGCTCGATTGATACCGAAGGTGGTGTGTGGCAGAGCAGCAGCGTACCTCTGGCCAAGTTCCCCAGCATGGACAAATATGTCGATGATGTCGCCAAAGCGGGTAGCAAAGGCAAGAAACTCGATGGTCGTGGAGCCAAAGACATGCCCGCCATGATGAATGCCGTGCCCGGCAGTGGTGTGGTGACCAACAACGTAGCCAATGGTCTGCTGAAAGATCCGGGAGCCGTCAAGGTATTCTTGTCATCGTGGTCCAACTTCAATTTCTCCGCCACTGGCGCTGGCCGTTGGGACAAAGCAATGGCCAAGATTCCCTTCTTTGTGCACATGGTGCCCAATGCCTCCGAGATGACAATGTTTGCCGACATCGTGCTGCCTTCCACGTTCAATTCAGCAGAGGGCTGGTCGATTGTGTCGAACATGGGTAACGGTCACGGCTACGCCTCGATCCAGCAAGGTGCCGTCAAACGCCTGTGGGATGTGAAGCAGGAAGAAACTGAAGTCATGTGGCTGCTGGCCGAAAAACTCAAAGCCAAAGGTTTCCCCAATCTGTTTGACTACTACTCCAAAGAGTTCAAGGATCCCGAGACCGGCAAGCTGCCCACCACCGCCATGGAGTTCAGCGAAATTGCGGCCAAGATCAGTAGCGCCACATTGTGGATGCCCAAGGAGCCCCTCAAAGGCGACGCACCCATCAAGGGCTGGGCCGAATTCAAGGCCAAGGGCATGTTCAGCGGCCCTAAATACACCCTTAAAAAGGGCTGGGGCGGCAAGTTTGGCACAGTCACCAAGAAGTTTGAGTTCTACAGCGAAACCCTCAAGAAGGGCCTGCTGGAACACGCCAAGAAGTACGAGACCACCACCGACGACATCATGACCGTCAGCGGTTATGTGGCGCGCGGTGACCTGGCCTTTGTGCCGCACTATGAACCACCCAAACGCCACGGCAGTGTGGCGGAATACCCGTTCACCTTCATCGATCACAAATCGCGCCTGAACCGCGAAGGCCGCTCGGCCAACGTCACCTGGTACCAAGAATTCAAGAAAGTGGATCCGGGCGATGTGTCTTGGGGTGACGTGGTCAAGATGAACCCCAGCGATGGTGCCAGGCTGGGCCTCAAAGATGGCGAGAACGTGAAGATCACCTCGGTGGCTGGCACGATTGCTTGCCAGCTCAAGCTGTGGGAAGGCGTGCGCCCGGGCACGGTGGCCAAATGTTATGGCCAGGGGCACTGGGCTTATGGCCGGGTTGCTGCCAAAGATTTTGTCAAGGCGATTGCGTTCGGTGGCAACAACAACGAAGTGCTGGTGGATGACTATGACCGCCTCAGCGGTGCCACGGCTCGCAATGGCGGCTTTACCGGTGTGCGCATCGAAAAAGCCTGATCGAACCATCACCCGACACTGGAGTAAACCATCATGACACAATTTGGAATGGTCATTGACCTCGCAAAATGCAATGGCTGTGGTGCGTGCGCCTTTGCCTGCAAAGCTGAAAACAACACCCGCGACCGGGGTGATTTGCAAAGTTTCAATTGGGCAGACTTCCTGATGCACACTGCAGGAAAGTTTCCCAACACCACCCAGTCGGTGATCCCGGTGCTGTGTAACCATTGCTCGGACGCACCCTGCGTCAAGATCTGTCCCGGCAACCCGGAAAAGGCTGGCAATCCGACCAAATCCCCTGACGGCAAGCCCTACAAGGCCTTGTACAAAACGCCTGAAGGCATCACCATGCACGACCCTGAGTTGTGTGTTGGTTGTGGCGACTGCCAGAAGGAGTGCCCGTACAGCCACCCCAGGCTGGATGCCAGCAGCCTGACAGGTGCGAGCTACAGCGTCATCAGTCTCAACACATCCGGCGAAAACCCGCAGCCGCGCTGGTCCGACAAGACCTCTGCGATTCCAGGATGCACCTCTTCAGGTGCAGAAGTGGCCAAGTTGGCTGGAGCGATCCCGCCGATGGGCAACTTGTGGAAGAGTGGCGACCAGCAGGCTGTGCGCGCGGATGATGTCATTGAAAAATGCACCTTCTGCTACCACCGCGTGCTCAACGGCTTGCAACCCGCCTGCGTGGAAGCCTGCCCAGCCAAAGCGCGTATTTTTGGGGATCAGAAAGACCCCAACAGCGAAATCGCCAAAATACTGAAGGCTGAAAAGTCCTGGCGTCTGCAGGAAGAAAAGGGTACCAGACCCAATGTGCATTACATTGGCAAATATAGCCCTAGAGCCTGATCGTCGATCTGGCCAAGCCCCTGTAACTTCATCGTCACGTATGTCCGACTATCAGCCTGACGAGTCCATCGCACGGGTGGACCTGTTGCGATTTCTGTCCGCGTGTTACTACGAGCCAACAGCCGATTTCACCGAGGAAAAGCTGTTTGACTCGATCATCGCGGCAACGCGACAGGCCTACCCGGAACTAGCTGGCTTGGCAGTCCGACTGGGTCAGTCGTTTGCCGATGATCGCCTGCAAACGCTGCTGGTGGATTACACACGGCTGTTTTTGGGACCCATGAAGGCCCTGGCCAGCCCCTATGGTGCTTCATGGTTGCCAGCACCAATGGTCGGTGACGATGTACTGCCGCCGTTGATTCTTGATCTTTATGGTGAGGGCGGCTTTGAAGTCGATGCTGAATTGGCTGAACTCCCTGATCATGTAGCGATTGAACTGGAATTCTTGTACCTGCTCGCATTTAACCAGCGACAGGCGGACTTGCATGGCAACTTTGCCGACTTCAAATCCATCGCCAATCTTCGTAAACGCTTCTTGGATGAGCATCTGAGTGCCTGGATCTCGCCGTTCACGAACGCGGTCAAGAATAGTGCCGAAACTGCTTTTTACCGGGTTCTGGCGGAGTTGACCGAAGGTGTCATTCGGCTGGAAGCCGACCGGCACAGTGGGGCAGACGTGGCCCTCGTTGACCCGCCTGTCTAGCGC
>DAOSLL010000463.1:0-4030 GCA_035368905.1 Rhodoferax sp. | reverse complement strand
TGGAGGGGCATTCTTCGCAACGTGCCTTGACCGTGCATGCCCGGCCGGAGCCGCCGCTGCTGATCGCCCCCGCTGCATCAGCGGTCACTGACTTGGCACAACCAGCGTTTCGCTGGACCCAGGCACAGCCGCATTGGCGCTATCGACTGCAGATCATCGACATCGCCAGTGACACCAGCCTGGACGAGCAAGTGGTAGACAGCGATGTCAGCCCGCTATCCCGGCGGGAATTGCCAGCCGGGCAATACAGTTGGCGAGTGGCGGCAATTGATCCGGTCAGGGGCCAAGGCCCATGGAGTGACTGGCAGATGTTTCGGCGGGTTTTGCCAGGTCCGGGCGTGACACCCACCGAGGCAGTTGATGGCGGACTCAGCCTGCGCTGGAGTGCCCAGCCACAAGTCGCTCATTACCACCTGCAAGTCGGGCCTGACGAAGCCTTTGCGATGCCACTGGTCGATGCACAGCCCGATCTTCCACAGTACCAGTTGTCGGGTCTGACCGCTGGTGAGTACCGGGTCCGGGTTCGGGCAGTCGGCACCGACGGCTATGTCGGGCCTTGGGGCAGTACCCAGCGATTTGTCGTACCGGAGGCACCGCGACCATGGTGGTCTTTGGTGCTGTTTCTGGCAGTCATCGGCTTGCTCTGATGCTGGCTCGGCAGGCACTGCTCACAGTCCTGCGAGAAGATGGGCGGGGGCTACACCATCTGCCCCGATGGGTATTGCGCTGGGCGTGGTGGCTAACAGGAGTTGCCACCTTGCTGCTGCTGTCCTGGCTGAACCCGGCCTGGCTTGGTCGGCTTGATCTTTTGGCTTACGACCTGCTGCTGCCCAATCCACCGGTGTGGCTTGAATCGCCGTTGATCATCGCCATCGACGATGCCAGCCTGCAAGAACTCGGACGTTGGCCGTGGCCACGCGCACGTCATGCCGACATGCTGGAGCGCCTTGACAAGGCGGGTGCATCAGCCATCGGCTTGGCGGTGCTGTTTGGCGAGCCCGATGCCAGCGACCCGGCAGGCGATGCCGCCCTGGCAGCGGCGGTCACGCGCAGCAGACGGGTCGTGCTGCCAGTGGCGCCCGAGCCGCTGGCATCCGGACGCATGGCATCTGCGCCAGCCGGCTGGTTGCTCGGCCAGACAAAGGCCCCGCTTGGGCATGTCGATATTGAAATCGATATGGATGGGCAAGCCCGCCGACTTTACCTGCAAGCCGGTTACGCTCGGGCAGATGTGCCTGCGCTGGCGCTGGCCGTGCGTCAAATCGCCGACCCGAACTGGCGCACCACCGACATGCCCGGTGTGCGCGCCAATCCACCCAAGGCCAGCCCTGTCAAACAGTGGATGCGCGACTACGAAGTCTTGTTACCCCGCCTGCAAGGTCTGCCAACCCTGTCTTTTTCCAGCGTGCTGCACCAGCCAGATCAACTCGCGCTGGTTCGTGATCGGGCGGTCTTTATTGGTGTCACCGCCACCGGCCTGGGCGGCGAACTGGTGACACCGCTGGGCGGTGCGCGCGCAACAGTGCCAGCAGTCGTGTTGCATGGCCACGCCTATGCGGCCCTGGCGCAGCACACCCTGATGCAGCGGGCACCTGCATGGCTGTCCTTGCTGGTGTCACTGGTGTTGCTCACCGCGCTGGCGCTGTGGCCGCGCCCGCAAGGGCGCCAATCCTTGTGGTTGCTGAGTCATCTTGGCTTGCCGGTGCTGGTCAGCCTGATGGCGTTGCACTGGCTCGGACTGTGGCTGGGTCCAGCGCAAGGCGTGCTGATTCTGGCTAGCGCATTGCTGGTCATGGCAGCGGCCGGGCTACAACGCACACGCCAGCAATTGCATCGGTCGCGTCAGCACCTGGCGGCCACCTTGCAAGCGATTGGTGATGCCGTGATCACCCTCGATGCCCGCTCAGGCACCATTCGCTACGCCAATCCGACGGCGTTGGCGCAAGCTGACAGAGACCAACTGATCGGATTGTCACTGCGTCAGGCGTATCCCTTGTCGATCGACAGCCACGACCGGATCGAGCTGGCAGTGGCTGAATCCATGCAGCAATTGCGTCGCGTCAACCTCCCGACCAACTTGACGCTACAGCCCCGGCAGCATTCGGACACCCGCTTTTTGAGCGGTTCGGCAAGTCCGTTGATCGGGCCGCAGGGTCAGCTTGACGGCACCGTGCTGGTATTGTCTGATCAAACTGCGGCGGTTACTGCAGCGCGTCAGCTTGACTATGCGGCCACCCATGACGAGCTGACCGGTCTTCCCAACCGGGCCATGCTGCACCAGCGGCTGGGATTGGCGCTGACACGGTCGCAACGCCACGGCGGCAACACCGCGATATTGTTTCTGGACTTGAATCGGTTCAAGGTCATCAATGACAGTTTGGGTCATCGTGCTGGAGACGAGGTGTTGAAGGTGGTGGCAAAGCGCCTGCGCCAGACCTGTCGCGAAACCGACTTGGTGGCACGTTGGGGTGGTGATGAATTTGTGCTGGTACTCGAAGACATGATTGATCACGAAGGTGCTGCCCGGGCCGCTGCCAAAGTGATCGAAGTGTTGACCCAGGAGGTTGAACTCAGCGGTACTTTTGGAAACCTGCGTCTGCCCAGTACCGGCAGCGTGGGCGTGGTGGTAGCGCCGCAAGACGGCGTTGACATGGACGATCTGCTGGCCAAGGCCGACATGGCAATGTACCGGGCCAAGGCGCAGCCTCAGGCCTGCTTTCAATTTTGGTCGGAAGACCTCAACACCAGCCTGCGCGCGTCTTTGGCACTCGAACTTGATTTGCGCAAGGGCCTGAACGAACACCAGTTGGTGTTGTATTACCAGCCGCAGTTTTCGTTGGCGGGTCGCGAGTTGGTCGGGATGGAGGCGCTGATGCGATGGCAACGCACGCCCGAGAGTCTGCTGATGCCGGGCGAGTTCATCCCGGTGGCCGAGAGTTCGGGCTTGATCATCGAAATGGGTGCCTGGGCAGTGCTGCAGGCGGCCCGCCAGTTGGCAGCCTGGCTGGCAGTCGGGCTAAAGCCCGCGCCGATTGCGGTGAACGTGTCGGCACGTCAATGTCTCAACCGGGACATTGTCGATGTCGTTCGGCTGGCCCTGCAAGAAACCCGTATTCCGCCAGCTTTGCTACGGCTCGAGATTACCGAATCCATCGCCATGTCCAATGTGGACCAGGTCATCGAGTTGTTGCAAGCGATTCGCGCGCTGGGTGTCGGCTTGGCATTGGACGACTTTGGCACCGGCTTTTCTTCGCTAAGCTACATCAAACGGTTTCCTATTGATGAGATAAAAATTGACCGCTCCTTTGTCATCGACATTGCCAGCAACCGGGAAGACCTGGCGATAGTTCGCGCCACCATTGCCTTGGCGCATGGACTGAACATGAAAGTCGTGGCAGAAGGCATTGAAACCGAAGCACAGGGCCAGATTCTGATTTCCGAGCGTTGTGATGTTGGACAAGGCTATCTGTATGGGTTTCCGCAGCCGATCAACCAAGTCACGCGGCTGGTTCGGTGAACCTGGATTCCTTACCGCGTTGTGGCCCGCCCCTATTGCGCTGGCGGAAGAAACCCGTGTGAATTTGAAGCTGGTGCTGACCGAAAGCCTGCTGGTGGCCGGACGACAGCAGCGACGGGTCGGGCAATTCTGACTCCCCGCTCAGCATCGTCCTACAGCCAGATCAGCATTGCCCGATAGTGAAATGCGGGTCGGGGCAGGTATCGTCGTGAATACTCATTTGAACGCTGAATGCCGAATGCCGATGATTCCTGCCTGATTCGTGCGAGCCTGCGCGCCGTGTTTGTTAGCGCGGCTGGCATTGCTGCCGTCCGTGAGGAAACACCACTGGTCAAGACACTCGATAGTCAAACACATTTTCGTCACTGCGCACCACGTCAGCCAAATGCACTGGAAACCTAACGCTGCTGCTTGGATGTAACCAACTTCGGGAACATGAAAATGGAGGTCATACAGCTTGTAACCATCCCCCGGCAAAGCCGGGGGCTTTAAGAATTGTGAGCCGCTAAAAGC
>DAOSLL010000462.1:0-4030 GCA_035368905.1 Rhodoferax sp. | reverse complement strand
AGCAAATCAACGAAACCATGGAAAGCCTTATTTCGGGCATTGGCGAGATTGCCATGAACGTCAACGTCATGGCAGAAGGCAGCGCCACGCAAAGTACCGCCCTTGAAGAGGTGGTGCATGCCGTCGGTGACCTGGACGTGCTGACACATGAAAATGCCGAACTGGTGGAGCGCGCGAGCTTCAATTCAGACCGCATGATCGCCCAGGCTTCGACCCTGGAAATATCAGTGGGAGACATCCGCTTGCGCCAGGGCACGGCTGACCAGGCCCGGCAAATGGTGTTTGATGCCATGGTCCACATCCGCACCCATAACCTTGAGCAGGCCATTGCTGATTTTCATGACAAGCAGGGCCCATTCATTGACCGCGATCTCTATGTTTTCATTTTTGATCGGAGCGGCCATTATGTGGTGCATGGTGCCCAGCCTGAAAAAGACGGTAGCTCATTAAGTTCCATTGCCGGGCTCGATGCAGACAAACTGGTCGCCGATGCCTGGGCCGCGTGCGACCACGAGCAGGGTGGCTGGGTCAACTACACCATCACCAACCCGGTTTCAGGTGAAGTGCAGGGCAAATCTTCGTACGTGATGCCGCTCGACGAAGATCGTCTGATTGGCTGTGGTTGCTACCTGAACGCGCAGTGGCTCAATTTATGAGCGCGCCAGCCCATTCAGACTCGTCGGCTGATCACGCACAGGCGCTGGTGGCCTTGTGCAGTCAGGTGTTGCCGATCTGGGCCCGTCAATTGGCCAGTTCCCGCAGTCAGTCCGAGGGTGCCGTGGCCGACATGCTGGCTGCTTTTGCCGAAATTGGTCCGCATCTTGACTTGGCGACACGCCAGTCCGAGCAAATTGCTGCGGCATTGGCGAAGAGCAGCAGCGGCATTACCGGATTGGCCGATGCCTGCAAGCAAGAACTCAAGCCGCTGCTGCCCGGTCTGGACGCACCGACTGCTGCGGCATTGGGGCGGGTGCTCAGCATGATTCGGGACTCGGTGGACGCGCTTGAACGTATCTCCAAGCCTTTTGAGCGTGAGACCCAAATGGTTGGCCAGCAGGTTGAGCGCATGTACAAGGGCTTCCAGTACCAGGACCGCATCAGCCAGATGATGACCCTGCTGCATGAGGACATTGAACGCCTGAAAATGGCCATCGACGACGAGACCGCCGATGTCGATGCAGTCGCCTGGCTGGCGCGGCTTGAATCGCAATACGTCATGACTGAACAACGCCATCATCACCAGCATGACGCTGGCACGGCTGCGGTTGATGACGACGAAACCACTTTTTTTTGATGGGGATTTTCGATGGCACAAACCATTCTCGTGATTGACGACTCGGCCAGCCTGCGCCAGGTGGTAGCCATGGCGTTGCAAGGATCTGGCTATGAAGTTCTGCAAGCTGGCGACGGACAGGCCGCACTTGCCATGCTGGACGGCCGCAAGATCCACATGGCGATTTGCGATGTCAACATGCCGCGCATGAACGGCATCGAGTTTGTCAAGGCGGCCAAGGCCTTGCCCAACTACCGGTTTTTGCCAATCCTGATGCTCACCACCGAAAGCCAGGAGGCCAAAAAGCAAGAGGGCAAGGCGGCCGGTGCCAAAGCCTGGATGGTCAAGCCCTTTTCACCTGCCTCATTGCTCAATGCCGTATCGAAACTGTGCCTGCCATAACGGAAGCTTGAGAATGCAGTGACACCTGATGCTGGTGGTGTCGCAGTTCCCCGTTTTTTGCACTATTTCAGGATTTTTATGAGCACACCCTTTGAGCTTCCGCAAGAAATGACCATCTACAGCGCAGTCGAAACCCGTGATGCCCTGCTGGGTTGGGTTACCGAGCAAAACGCGAAGTCTGCCAGGTTGCTCGAAATCTCTGCGGCCAAGGTTGAAGAAATCGATGGCGCTGGCCTGCAACTGTTGGCTGCATTGGCCAACACCGAGCAAAACTGGCAGTTGGTCAACCCAAGCGGTATCTTTGTCGATGCCTGCAAGGCCTTGGGCTTGATCGCCTGGCTGGACAAATCGCCTGTCATCGCCTAGAAGGGAGCATTGCCGTGTCAGATGCCGACCAAGATTTCATTGCTGCTGCCATGCCCGCCTTCATCAGCGAGGCCGGCGAGCAAACGCAAGCCATTGAAGCCCTGTTGCTTGAGCTTGAAGTGCAGCCTGACAACCGTGAGCTGCTCGACACCCTGTTTCGCTGCGCTCACACCGTCAAGGGATCAGCGGGCATTTTTGGTTTGACCAAGGTGGTGGAATTCACCCACCATGTCGAGACGCTGCTTGATAAACTGCGCGACGGTGACCTCAGCCTGACCCCGGTGCTCAGTACCTTGCTGCTGCAATGCAATGACCAGATCAAGTTTTTGGTCGATACCGCCAGCGACGATAGCGCTGACACCGCCGATCAAAAAGACCTGCGAGCAGATTTGATCATTCAGTTGCGCGCTTGCACCGAGGGCACCGCTGCGCCGCAGGCGGGCGCTGGCAAAGGCGGGTTGCAAACGCCCAATGACCCACACGCGGCAAACATGCCTGGCATCACAGACTGGAAAATATCAGCCCGATTTGGCCCGGAGACTTTTCGCAACGGCATGGACCCTCTGTCAATTGCCCGCTATCTCAAGGGTATGGGGGTCGTCACATCCATGGTGTGCGGCACTGACTCGGTGCCAACGCTGGTCAACCTGAACCCCGAGACCTGTTACCTGAGTTTCGGTATGGAGCTGACATCGACTGCCTCGCGTGAGGAAGTTGAGGGAGCGTTCAGTTTTGTTGCTGACGATTGCGAACTTGATGTGATTGCGCCAGAGACCAAGGGGCAAAAGCTGGTGCGCGCCATTGAAGACATGGCAGCTACGCCGCGTCTGGGCGACATGCTGGTGTCGGTAGGTGCTGTCAGCCAGGAAAAGCTCACCGAAGTGCTCTCGAATCAGGGGCAAACCGGTGGCTCGGCCAAAGCGGACAAGCCCAAATTGGGCAATCTTCTGGAAACCCAGGCAGGGGTCGCTCCCGAAGTCGTTGAGGCGGCGCTCAGCAAGCAGCAAAAGGCCCGCGAAGCCGGTGGTGGCGAGGAAAATCGCTATATCCGGGTACAGGCCGACCGCCTTGATCTGGTCATCAACCTGCTGGGCGAACTGGTGATCGCCGGGGCCGGGGCAAACCTGTTGGCGCGCGAAACCCGCAATGTTGCGCTGATTGAGGCCAATCTGCACATGAACGGCCTGATTGAAGAAATCCGCAATGGCACGCTGGGCCTGCGCATGGTGCCTGTGGGGGAAACCTTCAGCCGCTTTAGGCGCGTGGTGCGTGACACTGCGTCAAGTCTGGGCAAAGAGGTCAATTTCGAGATCGTCGGCGGTGAAGCCGAGCTCGACAAATCGATGGTCGAAAAAATTGCCGACCCGCTCATGCATCTGGTGCGCAACTCGCTCGACCACGGGCTGGAACCGCCGCAAGAACGCGTGGCGGCAGGCAAAGCTCCGGCTGGCAAACTCACCCTGAGCGCGCGTCACGAAACCGGTGCCATCCTGATCCGCATTGAGGACGATGGCCGTGGCATCAACCGCGAGCGGGTGTTGCAGCGCGCCTGGAACCGCGGGCTGATTGAACCCGGCACAGTGCCGAGCGACGATGTCATCAACATGATGATTTTTGAGCCTGGCTTCTCGACTGCCGAGCAGGTCACCAACCTGTCTGGTCGTGGTGTCGGCATGGATGTGGTGCGCCGCAACATTGAAGCGCTGCGTGGGTCACTCAAGCTCAACAGCCAACCCGGCCGTGGGCTGCAGGTCGATATTCGGCTGCCACTGACGCTGGCCATCATCGACGGTTTTCTGGTGGGGGTGGGCAAGGCCAAGTTCGTGCTACCGCTGGGCTCGGTGGTCGAGGTCATAGAAGCCGGTGATCAGCATGTGCGGGTCGATGCCACCGGTCGCCATTGCGTTGAGCTGCGCGGTGCGGTGCTGCCGGTGGTGCGATTGCGTTCGCTCTACAACATTGAATCGACGTTGTAGAGCGAACGCAATC
>DAOSLL010000461.1:0-4035 GCA_035368905.1 Rhodoferax sp. | reverse complement strand
CGGTCACGATGAAGCGGATTGGTATTATGCTGTAATGCCACATCGGGCGTGCCGGCATGGTCGCAATAAGGTACGCCGTCACGGTGTGGATGCTCAGTGCCCAGACGATGGAGATATAGATCAGGGGCATGAAGATTTTCTTGTTGACTTCGGAGCCTGAATACTTGGTGAAAAGGTAATAGAAGCCGCAGGCAAAGTTGAGCATCAAGTAGCCGTTCAGCACCAGCACGTCCCACCCCAGCATGGATCCCGGCAGGTTGTAGATGCCAATGTACGGAATCATGTGCCACAACCGGTCGGGCCTGCCCATGTGGGCAAACACAAACAACATGACCATCACCACCGCAGAAATGGCCAACATTTCACCCAGCACCGAGACTTTGTGCATCGCCTCGTTGTGGTAGACGTAGGCCGGAAAGACGATGGTGACGGCACCAGCTGCAACGCCGACCAGAAACACGAGGTTGGCAAAGTACAGGCCATCGTGAATCTGATTGGTAAGGCCGGTCACGATCAAGCCTTCAGTGTTTTGCAGATAGAAACCGTACATGGCGATACAACTCAATACGGCTAAAAGCCCCATCCAGCTGTAGAACTTGGCGCCACCCTTGAGGACATAGCGCCAGTAGTCGGGCACGAAACTGATTAACGTGTTCACGATTTGCACCTTCAATCGTAGAAGTAGAAAAATTTCGGGAACGTGTTCAACTCGGCTTTCAGGCGGAACACGTTCTTGCGGGCCAAAATCTTGCTCACTTCACTTTCCGGATCGAGCAGATTGCCGAACTTGCGCGCACCTACCGGGCACACTTCAACACAAGCCGGATAGCGACCCTGACGGGTGCGTTGCAGGCACCAGTGGCATTTTTCGACCACACCGCGCATGCGGGGCCGGTTACCCAGGTAATGGGTTACCGGGTTCATGTCTTCCTTTGGCAACACCGGCGTAGTGACGTTCATCCGCCGCGCCCAGTAGGGGCAGGCGCTCATGCACATGCGGCAACCAATGCACCAGTTGTAGTCGATCACCACCGGGCCATCCGCCTCACGGTAGGTGGTGCGCACCGGGCACACCTTGACGCAGGGTGGCTTTTCACACTGCATGCAGGCGATTGGCATGTAGTTCGCGTCTTTTTCAGGGACGGCTTCGGGTTCGTAGTGGTACTGTCCTTCCAGCACGGCACCGGCGGGTGTATAGGCGTTGCCACCGACCTGAATGCCAAGACCTTCTGGGTAGCCCTGGTTCATTTTGTCGTTGGAGAACTCACCGCGCTCCATGCGCAGCACCTGTATCCACTCGATACGTTCTCCGGGTTTCTCGCCACGCGACTGGTTGTTTTCTTCCACGCAGGCTTTGACGCAACGGCGGCATCCAATGCACTTTTTGATATTCAGTGCATAACCCATGAGGACGCCGGGTGCGGCCTCGGTACCATCCACAATGACCTTCTTGTGGTACTGGGCCGAGTAGCGTTTTTCAAGCCGTGCGCGCGCTTCGGCCTTTTCCGCGTCGGTCATCAGGCGGTAGTTGCCCTGGAAATGCTCTGCCCATTCGACGGTGGCCTTCACATCGTCAGACTTGGCCATCAACGCTGCTGTGCCCATGAGCGAAGACACACTTAGCACAGCGCCACTGGCCTTCAGGAAGCCACGGCGCGACGGTTTGGTCTCAGGCAACACAGGATTTGCCGACGCCGCTGGAGTCGCGCATTGGCATGATTTCGCTCCACAAGGGGCGCTAGGGGGGGCTTCGTTATGGTTCATTCATTCTCCACTACAAAAAAGACGCCTTTAGCGCGAAATTCCAGAGCAATGGCCGCGCATGATGAAACCCATCAGGCAACACCCAACCGACCAAGGCAGAGGCGTGGTCTATTCCTGCAATGCTTAACAGGCTAGAAACATCGCATCAACCGAAAACAAGTGAGGCAGAAACCGGGTTTGTGATCGCAGCGCTAACCATCTGGAATCTGTGAGCGGTAGCACGACCTCTCGGCCATAGAGCGCGATTCAACCCTAGGCCGTCAAGCCAGAATTGGAGGCGGCTACTTGGCGCCAGCGAGCACCCAAGCCGCCAGTGTCTTGGCGTCGGCGTCGCTCAATGCGGTCTGTGGCGGCATGGGAACGGGACCGTATTTTCCACTTCCACCCGTCTTGATCGCCTTGGTCAGAACGGCCAGCGCATCTTTCTGACCGGCGTACTTCTTGGCGACTTCCTGGTAGGAGGGACCAACCAATTTTTTGTCAGCAGTGTGGCACGCCAAGCAAGCTTTTTGAGTCGCCAATGCACTGCTGGCGAAGGCTGGGGCACAAGTCAAAACAGATGCGCCGATGAGGATGTGTACGAATTTCATTGTGTTTCCAAAGAGTTTGAATCAGCAACGGGCGCAGCGGCATCTCCATGCCTCGTTGCCTAGCAGCATCTGCTTGCAATGCGCATGCCAGCAAAAGACCTTCTGTAACCCGTTGATTTCTAAGAAATATTTATTGCATCTATGCATCTGCGGGCATCGGCCATGTCAGAAAGTCAGGTCAAACCGACATGCCGCCTGTCAGACTGTCAGAGCTGAAAGAGCTCTGAGCCAATTCACAGAATCTATCGTAAGACCGCCCATTGCATCGCGGCTTTCGCTCTGAACAACCCCTGCTGGTTACTGGAACAAGTACAGCGCAATACTTGGCGGAGGCGATGGCTTGCTGCCGATGTTCGTGCGCCGGTGCAACTAGCCAGCAATGTCCACGCACGGGGCTTCTACTCGACGAAGTGATCTACACTTATCAGCGAAGAATCGACATTACGTTGTTCACGTCAATTTGCGACCGACCACGACAAGGCACGAGACTTGGCGTTGCAAATTGAACAACTAACCAGGACGTTTGCATGAGGATTTTTGGAATTGCTGGTCACTCCGGCATGGGTAAGACCACGCTGCTGGAAAAGCTGGTGCCAGAGATCGCGGCAAGAGGTTTGGTGGTGTCACTCATAAAGCACAGTCACAAAAATATCGATATTGACCGCCCGGGAAAGGACTCTTACCGCCTGCGGGAATCAGGCTGCATGGAGGTTCTGCTTCTTGGCAGTGACCGTTGGGCACTGATGCATGAAATGCGTGGCGCGCAAGAGCCCTCACTGGACTACTTACTGGACCGTATGCAGAACTGTGACCTGGTCCTTATTGAAGGTTTCAAGAGTGGCGGTTTTCCCAAGCTGGAAGTTTGGCGCGATGGTCAAAGTAAGGAAACGCTGTGGCCCGACTGGCCGGGCATTGCAGTGCTGGCCTGCGATACGCCTCTTGACGGCAAGGGACTACCCATCCTGGATCTGGCGGACACGAGCTCAATCGCCGACTTTGTTCTGCAGCATGCAGTTGCGCGTTAACGGTTCGCGATCAGCAAACGTCAGTTTGTCGCTGGATTCAAGTCCCACTAATCGCCTGATGGAGAATTGGACCGCCTGGCGCTGTCAAGCGAACAGCATGCGGAAGTGATTGTGATTTGCTACAAATTCAATAGCAACAAAATCACTGTTTAATTGGTGCCTGGGGCCGGAATCGAACCGGCACGCCTTGCGGCGGGGGGTGAGCCCATGGGCGATTCTAAGCTGGGTGCGGCCTGCAGGCCGATTACTTCCGCATATATTCCACACTTAGATTCACCTTTCTATCTCTCAGGGTGTGGTAGTGCGGGAGCGATTTATCGCACTGCTTTGAGCTCTGTTCCTTTTGTCCGGTAATGCTTCGCAGTCAGGGCTTTACTGCTGTGCTGCAACAGTTTCGACGCCTCGTCTACATCGTCGGCCAAGTCGGCAGCGCGCTTGCGGGTATCGCGCAGGAACATGGCCTTGATGTCGTCGGCCAGTTTGGGGTTCGCGGCGGCGGCCTTGATGCGGGCGTCGTCGTACCGTGCGCGCAGCATGGACGCCGACACGGCCCGACCGGTCTTGGTGGTGAGCAGCATCACGCTGTCCACGTTGCCCCTGCGTTCAATGAGGGCAGTTAGCACGGGGGACTTCTCCACCACGAAGTAATCCCACTT
>DAOSLL010000460.1:0-4035 GCA_035368905.1 Rhodoferax sp. | reverse complement strand
GTTTTTTGGCTCCTCGACCTGGGCTCGAACCAGGGACCTACGGATTAACAGTCCGATATATAATGTATTTCGGAGTGTTGATTGTCGTTGCATGAATTATTATAAATCAATATGTTACGATGAATTTCAGGAAAAAATGCTGATCGAGTGTTGACTTCAATGCATTAAAATAGCTTCAAAGTGGCTACATGGTGGCTACATGGAAATTAAAGGGCTGAAGATGGCACGACCACCAAAGAGCAAATCGCCAGACCTGAGCGAGTCCCAAGATTTGACCGCCGGATTAATTGATCGCCTAACCTGCCCGACCGGCAAGCAACAAGCGTTCTTGCGTGACTGCAAAGCTCCAGGGTTACGGGTGCGGGTAACTGCGGCAGGTGCAAAGTCGTTCGTATTCGAGGCAAAGCTAAACCGCCAGACCATTCGCCGCACAATTGGCGATGTCAGAGCCTGGCCAATTGATGCCGCCAGGATCGAGGCAAACCGTCTGCGAGTGACCCTTGATGGCGGAACCGACCCGCGAGAGTTGGAACTGCAGCAACAGGCGATTAAAGCTGCCGACAAGGCCGCTGCCGCGGTGCGGGCGGTCACTGTTGCCGAAGTTTGGGCTATTTACCTTGATGAACGCAAGCGGCATTGGGGTGATCGTCACTATCGCGATCACCTGAAATTGAGCGACGCGGGAGGGGAACCCTTCAAGCGAGGTAGGGGAACGACTCTCGCGGGACCGCTGGCTCCGCTGATGCCGCTGTTAATGCCTGACCTTACTGCGGCTGTGATTGAAGCGTGGGCAGCAAACGAGGCACAGACTCGGCCTACACAAGCGCGGCTTGCATGGCGATTGTTGAAAGTGTTTGTGGGATGGTGCAACGAACAACCTGCCTACGCTGGAATCCTGACAGGCAACCCAGCCAAAACAAAGAAAGCCCGAGAGTCTTTAGGTCGGCCCGGCGTTAAATCGGATGTCCTACAAAAGGGTCAGGTGTCTGCATGGTTCGCAGCAGTGCAAAAGATAGGAAACCCTGCCATTTCCGCCTACCTTCAAACCATTCTGCTGACAGGGGCTCGCCCTGGCGAAGTCATGCAAATGCGTTGGGACGACCTTAACGTGAAGTGGATGGGCCTCACCATCAGGGACAAAGTGGAAGGCGAGCGTGCGATTCCATTGACACCCTACGTCTGGCACATACTGTCCACCCTGACTCGTCGCAATGAGTGGATTTTCTCAAGTCAGACCAGTAAGAGCGGGCATCTAACCGAACCTACCCACCCACACGCCATAGCTTGCAAGGTGGCGGGCTTGGGAGTTCTTACCTTGCACGGCCTTCGCCGCTCGTTCAAATCATTGACAGAGTGGCTGGAGGTGCCGGTGGGCGTTGTGGCACAGATTCAAGGACACAAGCCCAGCGCGACCGCTGAAAAGCATTACACGGTGCGGCCACTGGAATTACTTGCTGTTCATCACAACCGAATAGAGGCATGGATACTGGAACAGGCCGGGATTGTGTTTGATGCCAAGGCTTCGGCGGGTGCGTTGAGCGTCGTGTCGTAATCAACTAGAATGTAGAGACTTTAACGTATATCAATAGCCACCATGATGAATCTACAGATTGCCAAATGGGGCAATAGCCTTGCCGTTCGCATTCCTGCTGACTTTGTTCGTCAGATTGGCGTGAGAGAGGGTGACTTGTTTGAGGCACGGCTGGGGGCTGACGGTGCGCTAAACCTGAAGCCGCCAGCGCAGTGGAGCCGCAAGGCCTTTGCAGACGAAATGGCGCGCAACAACCAGGTGTTGCCCATGGGGGCTTCGGTGATGGAGCAACTGCGTCAAGAGGCACGCTACTGATGTTGTACGTCGATACCAGCGTACTGGTGGCGCTCTGTACCAATGAGGCCAAAACAGCCGATGTGGTCAAGTGGTATTCGGCCTGCACGGGTGAGCTGGTTTCTGCCGCATGGTGCGTTACTGAATTTGCCAGTGCCATGGGGCTCAAGCAGCGCACCGGGCAACTGACTCAAGCGCAGGCACAAAACGCCTGGCTGCAATTTGAACGACTCTGCGCCAACGACCTGCAATTGTTGTCCATCGAGACCATGACCTTTCACAAAGCCGCCGTATTGACGATGGATGCAGACGCTGGCTTGCGGGCTGGTGACGCTTTGCATTTGGCGTGCGCGCTGGATGCCAAAGCGCAGGGGATCGCGACCTTAGACCGTGTGATGGCCAAGAACGCCAAACGGCTTAGTTTGAGACCCGTGGTGATTTAGCACCAAGACAATTTGGCAAACTCGCTCAACTGGCATCAAAGCTGTAAATGCAATCGAAGACTCTCCCATGGCGCAAAGCAACCCATCTCAGGCAACCTTTACAAAGTGCTGGCCGCTTTTGTCTTGCGACTGAGTGTGACACCTGCAAACGCATAAGAGTTACCGATGAAACCGGCCTGAATTCACTGTGCAATCAAATTGAATAGTCAATCGCCATGGTGTAAGCCGGTTTAGCATGCCAGTCCCAGTAAGTCTGCACCAACCTCCGGGTGATGATGCCGGGAAGGCCATCGCCAATCTGAATCTGGTCCACCTTTGTGGCGGGCAGCACACCACCAGCCGAGGTCGATATGAATACTTCTTCAGCCCCGCGCAGTTCACTGGCAGGCAAAGTTCTGATCTGCACCTCAATGCCCAACGACTGCGTCATCTCGATCACCGTGCGCCGGGTAATGCCTTCAAGCATCCCTTGATCGGGAGTCACCAGCACGCCGTGGCTAACGCAGAAGACGTTAAATCCCGGTCCTTCGACCACATTACCAAGCGCATCAACCAGCAGCACGCTGTCAGCACCCGCATCAAGCGCACCAAACAATCCCATCGTCAGGTCGTTCCAGTGGTAATTCTTGGCGGTGGGGTCCACCGACGCGGCCGGAATTCGTTGCACGTCACTGATCATCAGATGAATCCCAATTTCGCGCTGTTGCTCATTGGCGATCCAGACATAGGGCACGGCAAAGGCATAGAACTGGTTGACTGCCAGGCGTGGGTCACGTGATCCCCACGGTGGCTTGCCCCGGGTGCAGATCATCTCAACATAGGATACGCGAAGGCCACTCAGGCGCACACATTGGACCAACACATCAGTGACACTCTCCGGGGTCAAGCCCGGGTCCAGCCGCCAACGCCTGCAACTTCGCATGAAACGCTCAAGGTGGGCATCAAGCCGGAAAAACCGGCCGTCCCACACCGTCACCACGTCGTAGCAAGCATCAGAGCGCAGAAAACCCCAGTCAGTCATGGGAATGCTTGCGTCGGCAATGGGCACATACTGCCCCTGAACAAAGGCGACACCATCGGAAAAATTGGGGGCGGTCATAAGCCACGTCCTATGCGTTGAAATTTTTTATGATTATGCAATTTGGCTGTGTTTCACAGCCCCCTATAAGGAGCGCTGACAATTTTCTGGAAAAATCTGGCATCAAGCCCTCAAAGACAAGCGCAATCGTCAGAAGGGGCACAAGGTCACCCATTGAATCTTTTCGATCACCAGGTTCTCGTTCTGATTGTTGCGATGCCTTTATTGACCAAAAGCAGTGCGCGCCACACAGGGGGATTCGAGAGCTGGACGCTCAACAGGTGTCATGCTCCAGAAGCATTTGCTTTGCTAAATGTGAATAGCAGCTTCAATTGCCACGCTCAGTTCACCGGTGTCAAATGGCTTGGTGATATAGCCCGCAGGTCCGACAGCTTCAGCGCGGGCGCGATTAGCCCTGGTGTCAAACGCGCTCAGGAAGACAATCTTGGTTCCAAATTGAGAGCGGATCGAAGAAGCAGCCGTGATTCCGTCCATGGAATTGCCCAAGTGAACATCCATCAAGACCAGATCCGGTTGTAGCTGTTTAACCAACTCGATTGCCTGTTCACCCCGTGTTGCATGTCCCAATGGTTCGTAACCAAGCTCTCTGAGCTGCATTGCAATGTCCATGGCAATGATGACCTCGTCTTCGACAATCAGAATTCTCGTTTTGGTCACTGCTGTCAAGC
>DAOSLL010000459.1:0-4047 GCA_035368905.1 Rhodoferax sp. | reverse complement strand
CAAAGTGGATTGAGTTCAATCCACACTTGCCCCGGTCTCGAACCACTGCTTGATCAGCATCCGTTCAGCTTCAGATATGCCGGTGCTGTTGGACATGGGCATGATTTTGCTGACCACCGCCTGCTGGTAAATGTTTTGTGCGTGCAGCTTGACGTTGTGTGCCGAGTCCAGCCGGACATTTTTCATTTGCACCTGCGCACCATGGCACACAACACAACGCTGGGCCAGCACGGGTTGCAGGATTTTATAGCCAATTGGGCCTCCAGCGCCCGTCACGCTTGCGTCAGAAGCTACTGAAGTGGTAGCAACTGACGGACTCTGCAGGGCCGACCTGGGGGCCAGCCAGACGATCAGGGCGACAATCACCGCCAGCCCCACCAGCACATAACCCAGCGGATAGCCGTGCCGCCCCAGCTTGTAACCGTGGCGCATGACAAAAAACTGGCGAATCGCCGCACCGGCAAACATCATTGCGATCAGCACCAGCCAGTTTTGCGGGTGCAGGTAAGTAAAGCTGTAATGGCCGCTGAGCATGGCAAACAGCACCGGCAGGGTGAAGTAGGTGTTGTGCACGCTACGCTGTTTGCCCACCAAGGCATGAATCGGGTCCACCGTCTGTCCGGCCTTGATCATTGCCACCATCTTTCGTTGACCGGGGATGATCCAGAAAAACACATTGGCGCTCATGGCGGTGGCAAGCATGGCACCCATCAGCAGGAAAGCCGCCTTGCTGGCAAACCACTGGCAGGCCAGCCACGAAGCCAGGCACACCAGCAGCAGCACCAGCGCGCCAACCATGGCATCACCGTTTTTGCGTTGCCCGAGCAGGCGGCAAATCAGGTTGTACAGCAGCCAGAACACCGCCAGAAACCCCAGCGCCACACTGATCGCCTGCCATGCTGCCCAGTCCATCTTTGACTTGTCGATCAGGTAGGTGCTGGCGCTGTACAAATACGACACGGCAAACAGCGAGAAGCCGGACAACCAGGTGCTGTAGCTCTCCCAGTAAAACCAGTGCAGATGCGCTGGCAACTGCGGCGGTCGCTGCGCAAACTTCACCGGGTGATAAAAGCCGCCACCGTGCAAGGCCCACAACTCGCCGCTGACCCCCTGCTTTTTCAGGTCTTCATCGACCGGCGGCGTCAGGCTGCTGTCGAGAAAGACAAAATAAAACGACGAACCAATCCAGGCGATGGCGGTGACGACGTGCGTCCAGCGCAAAAGCAGGTTGGCCCAGTCAAGGTAATAGCTTTCCATCAATGTGTCCTTCGTCTAACTTTCATTGCCGAGACGGCCACCCCGCATCATGAAAAACTTCTTCGTTCAAAATTATTGAACATAAATTGCTCGATTGCTCGTTGTTTCACATTAACCGACCAACCGTGCTGGCGACGCGTTCGCCTTGGCCCTGCAGCGCTCATTTCGATTCGCCAATGTTGCTGTTGTGCGCCACCACCGGTTGTGCCAGCAAGAGTTGTGCCGCTACCGCCACGGCAATCACCGGGGGTGCCTTGCCGACAATGCCCGGCAGGCCCAGCGGGCAGGTGACGTGGGCGAACTCCTGTGCGCCAAAGCCGCGTGCCGTCAAGCGCTGCCGGAAAGTGGCCCATTTGGTTTTGCTGCCAATCAACCCGATCATGCCCAGGTCAGCCTGGGCGCGCTGGCGAGCCAGGCAGGCGGCGACCAGTTCCAGGTCTTCGGCATGGCTAAAACTCATGATCAACACTTGGGTACCCGGTGCCAAGGTGTTTACTGCTGCCTGCACCGGGTCAGAGTGCTCAAACAACACGTTGTCGGGCACAGTTTCCGGAAAAATGCCGTCCCGGCTATCGACCCACAGCACTTGCAGCGGCAAACTGCCCAGAATGTTCACCAGCGCAGACCCGACATGGCCGCCGCCAAATACCGCCACCTGTGGCCAACGCTGTTGTTGCGTCACAAAGCGCTGTCGCAACATCGGCACATCGGCCGCGCTGAGCATCTCAAAGCACAAATGCACTTCTCCGCCGCAACACTGCCCCAATGACGGCCCCAGCGCGTACCGCACCAGGCCTGGCGGTGCCAGCCGGGGTGCAGGCTGTTCGAGCCGGACTCGCGCCGCTGCGATGGCCTGCCACTCCAGATGACCACCGCCAATGCTGCCCAGTGTGCAGTCGGCAAACACCGCCATCCAGGCACCAGCTTCACGCGGCACCGAGCCACGGTGCGCGTGCACCGTGACCAGCACGGCTTGCTGGCGGGCTAGGCGCTGCAGGAGCTGGTTGACTGGCAACACAAACACTTACGTAAAAAAAGGTTGACCGGCGCGGCAGCAATGTATTTTTCAGGCACAGTACGCTCGATAGGCAACGGCTCAGCCAGTTGCCCTCGTACCCAACCAACGCTGTCAAGCAGCCACCCTGAACCATGAAATGGCCCAACCTGCAACGCTTTCGCCTGACCAGCCTGCTGCTGACCATCAGCGCCGGTGTAGCTTTTTTGTTTGGCGGCTGCAACTCGACCCCGCCGTCCGAGTCGACCCTGCCAGTGCCCCAGCCAGGGCCCCAGCCTACGCCGGCCGCAGTGACCCCGGTCGTGCCAGGCACGGTCAGCTCGTCGCAGGCCAAAACGCCCCGTGAATACCGCAAGGACGCTGCCAGCCACCTGTATGGCAAAAACCAGGACCGCATTTACCACGGCAAGATGCCGCCATTGCTCTACGCCATTGGCGTGCTGCAAGTTGAGGTTGATGCCAAAGGCAGTGTTTCGGGCATCAAATGGATGCGCGCACCCAAGCATGCACCCGAGGTCATCGCCGAAATCGAGCGTACCGTGCGCGCCGCCGCGCCATACCCGATGCCGGTTCGCCTCGGCCGCGTCACCTATACCGACACCTGGCTTTGGCACAGAACCGGCACCTTCCAGCTCGATACCCTGACAGAAGGGCAATACTGAGACATTGCGGGACAGACCTGAGCTACGCGAAGCGAGCCAGCTCTGTCCCCAACTGATTGTCGGATGTTGGATGTTCACCCCGACTGGCAACAGGCGCACGCGGGACAGACCTGAGCTACGCGAAGCGAGCTTGTCTCTTGCCCAACTGATCGTCGGATGTTGGATGTCCACCCCGACTGGCAACAGGCGCACGCGGGACAGACCTGAGCTACGCGAAGCGAGCTTGTCTCTTGCCCAACTGATCGTCGGATGTTGGATGTCCACCCCGACTGGCAACAGGCGCACGCGGGACAGACCTGAGCGACGCGAAGCGAGCGTTTGGTTGGCCCAACTGGACAAGCTGGCCACTGTCACGATCCCCGGTAGGTCGAATAACTCCACGGGCTCACCAGCAGCGGCACGTGGTAGTGCTGCTGCGGCTCGGCCACGCCAAAGTCCAGGCTTACCCGGTCAAGAAAATTGGGCTCTGGCAGCGCCACGCGGCGCGCCTTGAAATACGCAGCCACTTCAAATTCGAGCCGGTAAGTGCCTTTTTGCAAGCTGGCCGCGTCCAGTAGCAAACCATCCGGGTTGCGACCATCCTGGTTCAGCACAAACTGCTTGAGGCAGCGCGCGGTGCCGCCTTCGGTGGCAAACAGCGCCACCTGCATGCCAGCAGCCGGTGTGCCATGCATGGTGTCCAACACATGTGTACTCAGTCCCATGGTGATTTCCTCAAAAGCGGCCCAAAGTGTACTGGGCAAGTGTATTTGGCCTGAACCCAGGTTGATCGACGCAGCTATCATGCCACCTGAGCTTCCCACTGTTTTGTCCCCCCATGAACCACTACAACAGCACCTTGCCCTACCCGCGCGACCTAAAGGGCTATGGTCCGACACCACCGCATGCAAGGTGGCCAAATCAGGCCCGCATTGCTGTGCAGTTTGTTCTGAACTACGAGGAGGGTGGCGAAAACTGCGTGTTGCATGGCGATGCGGGCAGCGAGCAGTTTTTGTCCGAAATGTTCAACCCGGCCAGCTATCCCGAGCGGCATATCAGCATGGAAGGCATTTACGAATATGGCGCGCGTGCCGGTGTCTGGCGCATCCTGCGCGAGTTCGAGCAACGCGGCCT
>DAOSLL010000458.1:0-4050 GCA_035368905.1 Rhodoferax sp. | reverse complement strand
GCTCAGTGTGGACAAACCTTACCAGGACTTGCCCACACTTCGTATGGACAAGTCCGAGGCGCTGTAGCCGCGCCTCCCCGCTACGCGGGTCCCCACCCGGCTTGTTTTAAAAAAATTACCCAATCCAAGGACGGCGCAAGCGCCTACCGGCCCACAAGTTGGTCACTGAAATGTTTGTGCGTCGGGCCGCCAAAGAACAAACAAGTGCGCAGGCAGTGGGTCAGATTTCTGTGAGCACAGGTGGGTCAGTTTCCGTGAGCGCCAAAGCAAATAGAAAACACTGGATTTTCACATAGCAAAATGACATGCATATTAGTAGAATATTGCATGCGAATAACAGACTCGGGAATCCCTGCCGTGCCCACGGTTCAAGTGATTGAAAGAATGTTCACCCTGTTGGACGTGTTGGCCGCGCGTCAAGATGCCATGCCACTTAGAGAAATAAGCGAGAAGGCAGGCCTTCACCCGTCCACAACACACCGAATACTGAATGACCTGGCTACCGGAAAGTTTGTGGACAGGCCTGAGCCAGGTCACTATCGTCTGGGATTGCGATTGCTGGAGCTCGGCAATTTGGTTAAGAACGGCCTCAGCGTTCGTGATGCAGCGCTCCACCCCATGCGGGAGCTGCACCGCCTAACACAACAACCAGTCAACTTAAGCATGCGCCAGGGCGACGAAATTGTCTATGTCGAACGGGCATACAGCGAGCGATCAGGGATGCAGGTCATTCGGGCAATCGGGGGGCGGGCACCACTGCACCTGACATCCGTTGGCAAGTTGTTTTTGGCCGCAGACGATCTGCAAAAGATCAGAACTTACGCAACACGAACTGGCCTAGGCGGACACACAAAAAATAGTTTGACACAACTGCCTCTGCTAGAGCGAGAACTGACAAAAGTTCGTCGGGATGGTTTTGCAACCGATAACGAAGAGCTTGAACTGGGTGTCAGATGCATGGCTGCTGGAATTTACGACGATCAAGGCAAGCTGGTTGCAGGGTTATCGATTTCTGCTCCGACGAGCCGCCTTGAAGATGCTTGGCTACCCAAACTCAAAGCAACCGCAGAGGAGATTTCCCGCAGCTTGGGATTTCGACCCCGTTGATTTAATTTGGAATTCTGAAGCGCAGAAAACAATGATTCAATGAGACATTAGCGCTTTTGCCTCAATCAAGCGAACACCACCGCTGGCAGACTCTACCCAATTGCGAACACGCTCAGCGTCTCCTATCCGACTTAGCTTGCCGGCCGAATCCAAGAACACCATGATCAACTGACGCCCGGCGACCTTGGCTTGCATAACCAAGCATTGACCGGCTTCCGAGATGTATCCGGTTTTTTGCAAACCTATATCCCACGACGGATTTTTAACCAAGCGGTTAGTGTTGTTGTATTGCAAGGTCCGGCTTCCGACTTCAAGCTGGTATCCTGGAGATGTTGTCAGTTCGCGCAACATGGGGTCGCGGTGGGCGAAGTCGACCAATTTGACTAAATCGCGTGCGCTGGATTGGTTGGCGCTGGACAAGCCCGTTGGCTCAACATAGTGCGTATCCTGCATGCCCAGAGCCTTTGCCTTGACATTCATCTGTGATGCAAAAACACTGATGCCTCCTGGGAAGGTTCGACCCAATGCGTGCGCCGCTCGGTTTTCGCTTGACATCAACGCAAGGTGCAACAACTCCCCTCGACTCAACACAGTTCCAACTCGCAAGCGAGAAGAACTACCTTTTTCGGTATCCACGTCTTCTTGCGAGATAACGATCATTTCGTCCAATGGCAGTTTTGCCTCGCTAACAATCAAGCCGGTCATAAGTTTAGTTAGTGAGGCTATCGGTAAAACCGCCTTGTCATTTTTTTTAAAAAGTACCTCGCTGGTATCCTGATCCACCACCAGCGCGACACTGGACTTCAAATTGAGACTGTCTCCCGACGCATGAAGTCCGGCAATCTGACCATATGAAAGTTTGGGGGTGACAAAAGCTGCGGCGTATGGGACAGGTCTACTCTTGGCGACTTTGACCACCGATGCAGCATGTTTTTTCTTGACAACCAAGGTCTTCTTGGACTTGTTCACCAGTCCCTTACTGCCGGCCGCGTGACCAACGGATGGAATAGACACAAGCAACGCAGCACAGAAGAGACTCGTTAGACAGATCAGGCTCCGCAATTTACCGCCAAGTTTGCTTCCTGACGCACTCGTATGAACACCCAGCATAGACTGTCTCCAGTACCCAAATTTCTGAAGAAGCGAGTTTATCCGCAAATGTCTCGAAGTAACAACTACTTGCGAGACTTCCTTAAAGTAATTTTTGTGATCTAGCCCTGGGCTGCAACCCGATCAGCTTGGTTTTGCAACTTGTTTAACGCACTAATATAGGCCTTGGCCGATGCCACAACAATGTCAGGATCAGCTCCAACACCGTTTACCACTCGACCACTGTTCTGAAGCCGCACTGTCACTTCCCCCTGGCTTTCAGTGGAGCCGCTGATGGCGTTGACCGAGTAAAGCACCATCTCCGCACCACTCCTGACATTTGTTTCAATCGCCTTAAGGGACGCATCTACAGGCCCATTGCCATCTGCCTGTCCGGTTACTTCCTTGCCAGCAACTGTCATAACTACAGTAGCATGCGGCCTCTCTCCGGTCTCACTATGCTGGGAAAGGGAAACAAACCCATAACAGTCATGGCTCTGAGCCACATTTTCCTCACTCACGAGGGCGAGAATGTCTTCATCGAAAACTGCACTCTTTCGATCAGCAAGTTCCTTGAACTTGCTGAACGCGTTATTGATGTCGGCCTCACTATCCATCGTGACTCCTAATTCCAGCAGGCGCAACTTAAATGCGTTTCGGCCACTTAACTTTCCCATTACGATCTTGTTAGTACTCCATCCAACATCTTCCGCCTTCATGATTTCATAGGTATCGCGCGCTTTCAAAACACCGTCCTGGTGAATACCTGAGGCATGGGCAAAGGCGTTAGCACCAACGACCGCTTTATTCGGCTGGACAACAAAACCGGTTGTCTGACTAACCAGACGACTGGTTGCCACAATGTGCTTGGTGTCAATGCCAAGTTCAAGGTCGAAATAATCCCGACGCGTCTTGACCGCCATCACCACCTCTTCGAGTGAACAATTGCCGGCCCGCTCGCCCAATCCATTGATCGTGCATTCAATCTGGCGCGCCCCGCCGATCTTGACACCTGCCAAAGAATTCGCTACTGCCATGCCCAGATCGTTGTGACAATGGACTGACCAGACCGCTTTATCGCTGTTGGGAATACGGTCACGCAAATCTTTGATGAAGTTGCCATACAGCTCAGGAATAGCGTACCCCACTGTGTCAGGCACGTTGATCGTTGTTGCACCTTCCCGGATGACCGCTTCAATGACCCGGCACAAAAAGTCAGGATCTGACCGATAGGCATCCTCAGGACTAAACTCAATGTCGCTCATCAGGTTACGCGCGTACCGGACGGCCAACCGCGCCTGGTCGAACACCTGATCAGGTGTCATGCGCAACTTTTTTTCCATATGAAGCGCACTGGTAGCCAAAAACAAATGCAAACGTCCCGAATTGGCTGGCTTCAATGCTTCCGCTGCCCGGGAAATATCGCGGTCACTGGCACGCGCAAGCGAACAGACAGTGCAATCCTTAATTGCCTCGGCAATCGCTTTGATGCATTCGAAGTCACCATTGGAGCTTGCTGCGAACCCGGCCTCAATCACATCTACCTTCAGTCGCTCCAATTGGCGTGCGATCCGCAGCTTTTCGTCCCGCGTCATGGATGCACCTGGAGACTGTTCTCCATCACGCAATGTGGTGTCAAAAATCACCAATTTATCTGTCATGTCCTTACTCCTGTTTAAATTTAAATCATCATGAAAATTTGCCAAAGCCCAATAAAAAAGCCCGCTGCATTGGCAAACGGGCTTTTGGGTTGAAGCAATCAAGCGCTAACAACGCCACCCGTCGGGCGGTAGTTCTAGAGCTAGCGAGTGCTTGTACATGGCATCAATGTAACACATGTTTTTTTTAACATCG
>DAOSLL010000457.1:0-4053 GCA_035368905.1 Rhodoferax sp. | reverse complement strand
CGTCGAGATCACGACCACGGTCGCGATCCACGACCTGCTCGACGTCAAGCAGCGTGCCATCGCCAGTGACCAGCAGGTAATGCACGCAGGCATGGGCCAGCCACAGCAGATCGTCCGAAAAGTGGGTGCGTACACCGGCCCCCAGGGGCGCATGCCACCAGTGCTGCACATCACCGGCGATGAACTGGCGCGACGCGTTCACCAGGATTTGCGCGCGCAGCATGTCGGGTGCCGCCCAGGCCAGTGCCATCACGTCTTGCAACTGGTCGCGAAAGCCGGTGGCCCCGCCGGCCTGGTAAAAGCCCGCCTTGGCCCACACGCGGCAGGCAACCGTCTGGTACAGCAGCCAGTGGTTGGTCAGTGCATCCAGCAGCGCGTCAGGGGTTTTGATGTGGGTGGCACCCAGCAGATGTTGCCAAAATGACTTGACCCGAGTCAGGCGCTGCAGCGTTGACACTGCCGCAGCCTGGGTCAGCAGTTGGCGCGCTTGCACCGGCGTGGCGGCGTAGCCCAGTAAGAACGTGTGCTCTGCCGACTCGCCACCGCCGAGCGAAAAATGACTGGACAGGGCGGCGCAGGGGTCCAGGCCATCACCGCTGATCTGGCCAAAATAGTCTGGCACCACCAGTTGTCCGCGTGCGTCAAAGCACTCCCGGCGGTCGCAGGTCCAGTCTTCACTGTCATGGGCAGACTCTGTCATCGCCAAAAAGGCGGTGCCATCGCCAAAACCGGCAGCGCGCTCGCGCTGCGTGCACAGCAAGGCTACCAGCCCAGGCACGCGCAGCAGGGCGGTGCGGGCGGTGCTGCGGTCGCTGCGGCTGGCCCCCATCAGCCACTCGGCCAAGCCAATCAGGCGCAGGTGCAGGGTCTTGTGGCCGTGGTTTTGCAGCGTCAGGTGGACTTGCTTGACTGAAGCATGTGCGTCCACGCACCAGGTGGCGGTCACGGCCAGGTTGCCGTGCTGGTGGCTGATGCTGCTATGCCCCTGTCCATGGACGACCCGGTAGGTCACGCTGTTTTGTACGCCAGCCGATGGGGAGGCCGACCAAAGCGCTCTGGTTCTGCTGTTTTGCAGCAGGAACCACTCGGACGGCGGGTCTGACACCGGGTCGTTGGACCAGCCGGTGAGCTGGTTCAGGCGGCTGTTGATGGCCCAGGTGTAGCCGCCCCCCGCCTCGGATATTTGCGCGCCAAAGGTCGGGTTGGCCAATACATTGATCCAGGGTCGGGCTGGCCGCAGTTGCGCCTGCACGTCAAAGACAAATTCGCCGGTGTCGGGTCCAAACTCACCGGTCGTGCGTTGCGGCTCGGTGCTGCCCGCACGCACCGTCTGCAGCGCGGTGGTGGCAGTATCTTGCCGATGCACCAGCGCCTGTTCATGCAGATCGATCCACTTCTGCACATGGTAGGCCAGTGGTCGGCCATCGGCGCGCAACTCCAGCCGCGCCAGGCTGTGCAGGGTATTGAGCTCCGGGACCGACAGCGCGCTGGCTTGCAGCAGGTGCAGACGGGTGACCGCCGGGCCTGCGTCGGCGCTGCAACTGGCATTGTGCCGGTCACGCCATGCGCCAAGCTCACGGGTCAGCGGCATCAGGTACGAGGCAGGCTCTGAATTAACCACCACCAGGTCGCAGCCCAGATTGCCCCACTGCCACAGGCTCATCACCTGCGCCAGCGAGCGCAGCAGCCCCAGGCCCTGGGTGACACCGGCTTGCACCAGAATCAGCGGACGGTCGCCAGAAATATCAAATCGCCACAGCAGCCGCCGGTCGCAGACCTCGGTCGCGGCACTCTCAGGCCGTACCGGACGCGCCTGCGGCTGCGTCAGACTCAAGGCCAGCGCGCTGGTCAGGGTCTGCATGGCCGCGAGGTTTTCAGCACTGATGCGCAAGTTGCGCAGCCGGATGCCGATCAGTGTGGCCGACATCAGCGAAGCACGCTGCACGTTGCTGGTCTGGCGGTACTTGTCGATCACGGCGCGCAGGGTTTGCGGGTTGTTGCTGGCGGCAGTGGCAAATGTCACGCGGACTTTGGCAAACGCGGGCACCAATAGCGTGGCCGACAGGGCGCACATCGGGTCCAGCCCGGTGTCAAGGGGCACTGGCGCGTCGCTGGTAGTCAAGCCGGTCATTACCGCCAGCGGATCGTTGGCACCCCGGTTGCGACCCAGCCAGTCCAGCCGGTTGCTGGCATGGCGCAGGTGGCTCAGCGGCACACTGGCATCGGTGATGAAATGCGCCAGCCCCAGGCCCTGTTCGGTGGCCAGCCGCGGCTTGCGCTCAAACAGCAGGGCCAAGTCGGATGCCAGCCACTGCGCACTGACAAACAGGTTGCCAAAAACCGGGTGCGCCTCGTCGGCGCGCGCCTCTGACAGGCAAACCTCAAAGGCCGAGATCAGCTCGACCTGCAGCGCCTGGTCACTGCGATTGCGCAGTTCAACCTGGCGAAACTCGATGTCGTCCTCCGGACTGACCCACACCGTGGTGTAGGCTTGCAGGTCAGGCCAGATGGCATCAAAACACACCCGATCAGCATGAAAGACGCTTTGGTAATGGGCCTGCGGATCAGGTGCCGGGTGCTGAGTGACGGAGTAAACCGCGCCTGGCGTGGCCCGGCGCAGGTAGACGAAGCTGCCCCGCTCATCGCGCAGGGCATCGTCGCGAAAGCGGGTGATGTTGATGTGCCCGAGGCTGCTGCTGCCAGCCCCGTTGGCGCGCAACAGCACGCTGTAGCGGCCGTTGGACAACAGGTGGGTGGGTTCAACCGCCACGCTGCCGGGCATCACTTCGCGCAGCAAGCCGGGCGAATGGCGGCGCTGGGCCTGTGCCGCGGGACCGCTCTGGATGGCGGCCAGATTGGAGATTTCACGCGGCACCCGTTCATGCAGCAGTGACGACACGGCTTGCAGGTGGGCATTGGCCATGCCCCAGCGTTGTGCGACCCCCTGATGCAGCACATTGGCCAGCGCCACAATGCTCATGCCCTGGTGATGCGCCATGAAAGTGGCGACCGGCACAAACGGCGCATCGCCAGTGCGCCGTGCAGCGGTGTAGTCCAGCGCCTCAATGAACCCATAGCGTCCGCGTGCACCGAGCCGCTCCAGGCCAACAAAATTCAGCAGCGCCGCATGCGGTGCAATCTGCGCCGCCAGCGCGGTGGCATAAGGGGCCACCACCAGTTCGTCAGGTGGTGTGCGGCGCAGCGCCAGACCGGCAACGCCTTGCGGAGCATACTGGTAGGCCAGGCTGTCATCGCTGGCCGCATAGGCCGATTCGGAAACCCCCCAGGGCAAGCCTTGCAGACTGGCAAACGACATCTGTTCGCGCAGTGCGGCATGGCCTGCTTCAGACAGCACGCTGCCCCATGGCTCCAGCAATACCAGGCCAGGCATCAGGTATTCGAACATCGAGCCGGTCCACGACCGCAGGCCGACACCGGCATCGCGGGCAAAGAACACCCGCCCCAGCGACGCCCAATGACGCACCGGCACATCACCGCGGGCAATCGCCAGCAAGCTGGTCAGCCGCGACTCGGATGCCAGCAGGTCATAAAAGCCGGCATCGCGCTGGTGTTCTGCCACCCGGTAGCCGATGTGAAACAGGTGCCTGCGTGCGCTGTACAGAAAACTGAAGTCCGCCTGCCATGCCAGGTCTTGCAAAGCCTGTGCGGTACCCAGCAAGCGCTGCCGGGTGGTGCTGGCAGCCGCGCCCAGGGAGGCTGCGCTGGCCTGGGCCAATTGATCGCGCCTGGCCGAGCGCAGTGTCGCCCGGTGGTCTGCCAGCAGCCATTTGAGTTCATTGCGCTCACCCGGTGCGAGCTGGCAGCGTTGTGCCAGCAAGGGGTTGAGCCGCTGCCGGGCTGCTGCCACGCCGCGCTGACAGGTCAAGCCGTTGTCGTCGGGGCACAGGGCCTGCTCGCGGCAGGCCTGGGCCACGGCCAGCAGATGCGCGCTGAGGTTGCCGCTGTCCACCGTCGAGACGTACATCGGCAGCAGTGGCGCACCGGTCTGGGTGTCGTACCAGTTCATGAAGTGGCCGCGGTAACGCTCCAGCG
>DAOSLL010000456.1:0-4055 GCA_035368905.1 Rhodoferax sp. | reverse complement strand
AACAGTCGGCGCCTATTTGAATTTGTAGGAGTCGCGCCCTCGCGGCGAATGACTTGGAATGTTTGAATTCTTCGCATGATATGCAAAGACTTGACTTGTTAGTGACTAGGCATTTTCCCAGACAAGCTGGGAAAATGAGGTTCGCCTGCGGCGAACAGCCTCTGGTGAAGTTGTGTCAGCAAAGATCGACAACATGTTGGTAAGTTTGATGCGCATAGCGCCTAAGGAAGTAAATGCTCATATGGACTTGCAGATGAAAACTAGCGGTCAGCAGAAGGATCCAGGTTCAACCAACGATGCTGCCACGACCTGCCCTGCGACGGGGAACTGATGGCGCTGCGAACGGGGGTGAGAACCAGGCGCTGGCCGACTTCATGACGATGGCATTTTCCAGGCTTGCAAGAGCGCCAGTTGATGCAATCGCTCAAGAGCCAAGTTGAAATCGAAGGTTTGCAGTAGCCGGCCGATGTCACGGATTTCCCTTTCAGCAGCGCTACCGGCCACAAGGTCTTGCAGCGCTTGATATCGCTTGAGCACGGCAAATTTGTTTTTGGCGATCAATGGCGCAAGCTCAGCCAGTAGCTGTTCGACTTGCGCGCGGTTGACAAGCCTTGGTTCCGATTCGGCGGGGCAACTGGAAAGCGGTGGCTCCGTGCTGGGCAACCATTGTTCAAGCGTCATTTTCAAAGTGTCGAGGCTAACCGGTTTGGTCAGAAAATCATTCATCCCGACAGCCAGGCAGTGCTGGTGGTCTTGCTCGAACGCATCAGCGGTGAGTGCGATGATGGGCAGTCGCAGTTTTTGATTCGCCTGCTCCCACTGCCTGATCTGCTGCGTGGCAGCGTACCCGTCCATCACCGGCATGTGCAGATCCATCAGGATCAGGTCAGGCAGACGGATCGGATCAACTTGGGTGACAGCGTTGACCGCCTGCTGGCCGTCATGGGCCAAAGTGATGGTCAACCCGAGACTGCCGAGCAACAACTTGATGACCTGGCAATTGACCGGGTTGTCTTCCACAACCAGCACATGACCGCTGATGTGGCGGACCGAAGCGCCCGCTGTGACTTGCGCCGCTGCCGGTCGCAGCGAATTGCGCCGATTCTGGGCGGCGGCAATGGTTTTGACCCGAACCGTTAGCCAGAACCGTGAACCATGGCCAGGTTCGCTGCTGACCCCGACATCACCACCCATGGCCCGGGCCAGGTTGAAAACAATTGCCAGCCCCAGTCCTGTGCCGCCAAATTCGCGGGTGGTCGTGGTGTCGGCCTGGGAAAACGGTTTGAACAGCAACGCCTGCTTGTCTTGGGCAATGCCGATACCGGTATCGCTGACCGAAAACTCCAGCAGGGAACCGCTGTCGTCGCGTTCAATCTCCCTGGCCTGCAATCGCACCGAGCCCATCGGGGTGAACTTGATGGCGTTACCCACCAGGTTCGAGATCATCTGGCGCAGGCGGTGCGCATCGGCCCGATAGCACTGACCGGCCGACCCAAGCCATTGGTAATTGAGTTGCAGATTTTTGCTTTCCGCGGCACCAAAAAACAAGGCACAGGTATCGCGTAACAGCACCTCGGGCTCAAACACATTGCTATCGAGCTCAAACTTGCCAGATTCAATCTTGGACAGGTCCAGAATGTCGTTGAGCAGCGTCAGCAAGGCCTTGCCGCTTGACAGGACGATACGCGCGTAGTCAAGCCGCTCACTCTCTTTGAGGTTTGGCAGCAACAGCATCTGGGCCATGCCCAGCACCCCGTTCATGGGCGTGCGAATCTCGTGGCTCATGGTTGCCAGGAATGACGATTTGGCCCGATTGGCGGCTTCAGCGTCCTCCTTGGCTTTCGCCAGCGCGATCTCGGTACGTTTACGCTCGGAAATGTCCTGCAAGGTGCCCATGACATAGTCAACGCGCTGTTGACCATCAAAATGCGGAAAGCCACGCAGTTCGGTCCATTTGATGTTGCCGGTCTGTGCACCCCTGACCTGTACCTGAATGGTAAAGGGCGTGCCACGCAGAAGAACACCGCGCAGACTTTCTTCTACAAGTTCGCGTGATTCGGGCAAGTATGCATCCAGTCCCGACTTCAGGTCAGGCTGGTAGTCCAGGGGCAGTTCACAGATGTTGTAGATGCCTTCGGTCCACATCACGGCGTTGTGGACCGGGTCGGCCCGAAATCCTCCGAGCTGCCCGATGCGCTGGCTCTCGCGCAACAGGAACTCGCTTTCACGCAGTTGCTCGTGTGCCAGCTTGCGCGCCGTGATGTCTTGATGAATACAGAAGAAAAAGCGCTGCCCGGCCCACTCCACATCATTGACACTGACTTCCACATCAAAAATCGAGCCGTTCTTGCGCTGATGACGGGTTTCAAGCGTCAGATGCTGACGACCAGGTCGCGCAAAACGGGACTCCAAGTCTTCTCGGGTGTGCTGGCAGTCCCAGTCCCAGACATGCATGGCGGCGAGTTCATGCATGGTGTAGCCCAACTCTTGCGCAAAAGCCGGATTGCATTCCGCCAGGCTGCCATCGGTTCGCAACAGCGTTATGCCGTCGCGAGACTGGTCAAACAGGATTTTTCTGTGATCTGCCTCATCACGCAACGCATCATTGATCTGGTTGCGCTCCGTCACGTCTCGGCTCAGGCCAAAAATAGCCGGTTCACCATTCCAGTTTCCCAAAACAACCTTGGTCTCGACCGCAATCAGCGCACCGTCAGCAGCCTCCAGTGGCACCGGGCAGCAGTCCTCGGTGCCCGCCAGCATAGCCGCGACAATGCGACCGGCCTCGTCACGCCGCGCTTCAGGGTGAACCCGCAAAACACTTTGCCCGATCAGGGCACACGGCTCATAGCCCAATCGCTCGGTCACCACCTTGTTGACACCAAGGATGCTTCCCTTTAAATCAAGGACAAAGAGAAAGTCGTCGATGGTATCGAAGAATGAGCGGAAATTGGCCTCGCTGTTGCGCAGTTGGTTTTCAATCTGATGCCTGGAGGTAATGTCGCGGGCCAAAATCACATATCTTTCCAGTTCCGCCGGATCCTGCGCGCAACGGAGAATCGACAGTTCAAACCAGCTTGCCTGACCCAGCCATGACAATGCGCATTGCGTGCCGACAGATCGCCCGTGCTGACTGGCTTCTTCAAGCGCCGAACACATCAATTCGGCGGAATCGCCAGAAAAGATGTCAGACAGTTTCTTGCCGACCATCTGGTCAGGAAAACAAGCGCATGTGTTCGGATGTGGCAAATGAAAACTCAGAATGCGCCCCAGTGCGTCAACTTCCAGCATCACATCAGGCAAAGCTTCAATCGTTGATTTCAGACGATTGCGGGTCAAAATCAATTCTGCTTCGGCCCTTTTACGATCAGTCGTATCGTGCATCACGGCCATGACATGGCTGGCGGCACCGGGCTGTGTCACAAAGCTGGTTGAGATCTCAACCACCCGCTGCTCGCCATTCTTGCGGGTGATCACCCATTCTTCGCGAACCAGGTGTTCGCCCAGGCGCATGCGCTCCATGCGCAGCCTTGCCTGCTGCTGCACTTTAGGGTCGCAGTAAACCGTCTGGTACCAGCCCAGCCGATTGATTTCTGCCATGGTGTAGCCGGTCAGCGCAATCATGGCAGCGTTCCACACGGTGAACTGAACATGTGGTGCCTGATCAACGGCCGTACAAGCCGAAACGCCATCACTCATCGCATCGACCACAGCGCTGGAAAAATCGAACTGCTTTTTCAAGTCTTCACGCGACCACTGCACCTGACTGTCGGCAAACTGGTGACTGGCAATATCCGCATGAATGGACGAGCGAACACTTTCGAGCAACTTCGCCAGGGCAATCACTCCGGTTGATGCATCCTCGGGGTTGACCACCAGCAGGTAACCCAGGCGATCAGCTACCAAATGGCTCAGCACCTGGGTCACCGAGACGGGATTGGCCAAGACCGTTGGGCAGCGCTGCGCCAGTTCGCCCAGCGTCAGGATGCCGCCGCCGGCCATGCCTGCCAGCGCTGGCACCGCCTGATTCTCGGTAAACAGACCAATGGGGTGACCAC
>DAOSLL010000455.1:0-4063 GCA_035368905.1 Rhodoferax sp. | reverse complement strand
GTTATTGCGGCTGGTTCCTTCATACAGTGGCGCAAGCGTGGCCGAGGTTATCTTGTCAGCATGAACCAGCGCTTCGGCTATGTCCAGAAACGCCAGCCAACTGGTGCTGAACATGCCAGCGGCAGTGTTCGAGCGCAGGCTCAGGTGTATGGCATTGCTTTCGTCGCATCCAACGGCATACCCCAATGTGCTTCGGTTGGAAAGGCTGGTGGTCGTGGCCACTTTCAAAACCCGCATGGGAACTTCGGTGATGGTGTCGGTGGCTTCGGTTTCCACTGATTCAGATTCGATGGTGTCAGTCGTCATGATTTTTTTCCTTGTGTTCATTGAAGGGTTGGTGAATGGCGTTCGAGGCTGGGCATCTGGCGCTGTGCGGGCCAATACCTGTAGCGGCGAGGGTGGATGTCCTTGGGTAGAAAAGTTGATGTGATGCTGTAGATGGTCATGTTGGTTTCCTTCGTAAATGTGGATGGATGAAATTGGCAGGGGTTGAACCAGGCTGGGCCTTATTCATATAAGGTGGACTGAAAGGCGCAATGCACGCATGGCCCAGCAAGGGCGCTATCTGCTATCGGAAAAACAGTGCCCACACAATCCAAACGATCACTGCCCAAACTGCGAAATAGATAGCCAGAAACAAGGCGATCAGGGTCAGCATCACACCAAGCCACAGCAGCGCTACAGGTGCGACCAATCCAAGCAGGCCGCCAATGGCGAAACCTTTCAGTCCATCACTGCCTGCGCCGACCAAAGCGCATACGATCACGCTGATGACTATGGGAATCCGCCACTTCTGGAAATAGCTGCGGATGTCTGTGATGCCCATACGCTCCAGCAGCAAAACGAAAAGCAAATTTGCAGCGGCTGTGTTGGCGGGCGACCAGATTGGCAGCACTTGGCTGAGCTTGAGACCGGACGGTTTGCGGGATGCCATAGTCAGAAACCGGCGGGAGTGGCATGTTGTTGGCACATGGTCAGCAATTCCGGAATGTCAATGGATTTGGGGATGATCACTTCCAGTCCTGACCCGTCTTGGCCGAGCACGTAAACCAGCTCGAACCAGTCGGCATGTTCCAGAATGCACTCGTGGCGACCGGAAAGGATGGAAAAGCCAAGCTTCGCATCCAGCATGGCTATGGTGTCGCCCGGCTCGACAATGAGAATGAATCCCAGGATCTCAGGGCAGTCGATGACTGTGGCAAAGACGCGATCGATAAGTTGGCGCAGGTCTGGATCGGAAACGTCATCAGCAGGTTTACGGATGATTTGCATATGACTCCTCTAGGAAAATTTGGACGAAAAAAAAGCACCCAAAGCCACAAGGACTAAGGGTGCCGGGGTGCCTAAGACCAGATGGACTAAGGGTTTGGGCGAATTTGTAGGCATGCCCGATATGCCTGCGACGTTTCCAGTTTTTTGCCCACGTAATGTCGCCAGTGGCGGTAAACGCCACCAAATAGGCTTGTTTTAGCTGCAAGCAGCTTGTAGCCGCGCGGCTTTTGGAATGAAAAAAGCACCCGAGATCACAAGGATCAGGGGTGCTCGGAACGGGAGCGGTTGATTGCTATAACATCAGAAGCGCAGGGATGCCGTAGGCGATTAGCAAGAACATCAGAAAGCCTGAGACGAAGGCTCCCAGGATGGTAGCAAAGATATGTGCAGCGACTATGGTGAAGGTGTCAACGAAACCCAGGCTGGGCAGATTGGCAAGGAACTTGGATGACCCGGTGTGATCAGTGGTGGCGAAACGGGCGAGGTTGATGGCGGAATGCTCGGCTATGCGGCCAGCGAATTTGGCAGCCGAGGCTGCGGTACGGTAGTGATTGTTTGAGGGCATGGATCTCCTGCTGGGTTGGGGAGGGGAATGAGTAGGCGAAAAAAAGCACCCTGGACGGTGAGGTCGAGGGGTGCTGGGGCTAAAGAAAATGGTGGCTGGGATTGATTGCTCAGGAAATCGGGCTGCTACGATCACCGTAGTCCGAGTTCTTCTGCGTTTATCGAGACATAAAAATGAAAAAACAAAATGAGTTTTGGGGTGCTGTCACAAATATGGCTATCTGGCTGCGCTGGCTGGCTGTGGTTTGTCTATTTGCAGGGGCTGCAAGTTCGGCCTTTGCGGCCAAAACCTACACGGACAATGGTGACGGCACGGTGACTGACCCGACCACTGGATTGCAATGGATGCGTTGCTCGATGGGGCAGACGTGGGATGGTACGACTTGCACTGGAACGGCCAGCACTTACACATGGGATCAAGCCAATGCCCTGTCCAACATGGTGACATTTGCCGGGTACAGTGACTGGCGGCTGCCTAATATTCGGGAACTTCAAACTATTGTGGACCGATCCGTCTTTGGCCCGGCGATTGATTCAGGAACTTTTCCGAATGCTCCCAACTGGAATTTTTGGTCGAATTCACCCAGTGCCAGAAGTTTAAGTTTCGATTCAAGTATTGCATTGAGTGCTAACTTTAACTACGGCGAATCCAGCGCGAGCAGTAAGAGCTATCCCCTTCCTGTCCGTCTCGTGCGGGCCGGAATGCCTTTGGGACTTCTGGACATTGGCCGCCCGAACACCGACTATGTTGATCAAGTTAACGGTACAGTCTCGCATACGCCTACCCGATTGGTTTGGCAACGTTGCGTGAACGGGCAATCTTGGGTTGATGGCACATGCAGTGGCACTGCGACCACTCATACTTGGGATGCTGCCAAGCAATTGACCAGCACGTTGGCCGGGCATACCGACTGGAGGTTGCCTACGTTGGAAGAGCTTTTTAGCCTAGTGGACTACAACCGATATTCACCTGCCCTAAGTCCTTCGCTGTTTCCAAATACTCCCGACAGTTTTTTTTGGTCGGCTTCAGTCAATGCCAGTAACTCAAGCGGTGCCTGGTCTATCCATTTTGCCGATGGCTATGCGTTGGTTGACCTTAGTATCGGTAACGCCTTTCATGTCCGCCTTGTGCGGGCCGGCCAATGTCTCGGCCCTTTGGTATTGACAGTAAGTAAAATTGGTGCGGGTCAAGTGAACAGCACGGCGCGCCCCGGCGTTTTGTGTAATCCGCTGAGCGGCAGCGGTTTTTACGCTGATGATGTGGTTAATCTCGTCGCCATCCCGGCCGCCAATTTCATTTCTTGGGGTGCCAGTGGGGCCTGTAGCGGAACCAACCCTACCTGCACTGTCACCATGGATGCAGCCAAATCAGTAACCGCGAATTTCCTGGATACACCACTGATTTCGGGCCTGCCAAGCGCACTGAGCTTTGCACTGCAAAATATCGGCAGCACCAGCAGCGCCCAGCAAATCACCCTCAGCAATACCGGTACAACTGCGTTGTCTGGCTTGAGCTTCGTCGCCAGCACAGAATATGCGGTCACACACAACTGCGGCATCGGCTTGGGTTCAGGCGGCAATTGCACCCTCAACGTCACGTTTAGACCCACTGGCACCGGTACACGCTCCGGAAGTATCACAATCAGCAGTAACGCCCCCGGCACACCCCATAGCATCGCATTGTCTGGCACAGGTCAAGGCAGTACAAGTGTCGCTAGTCCCACATCGCTCAGTTTTGGCAATCAAGGCATTGGCACGACAAGCCCCGCACAGACCGTTACCCTCAGCAACACAGGCGGCGCAGTACTAAACATTACCAGCAAGGTTGCCAATGGCGACTTTGCCATCAGCAGCAGTACCTGTGGTGCGACGTTGGCACCGGCCAGCAGTTGCATCATCAGCGTGACCTTCAAGCCCAACACACTTGGTGCGCAGATAAGCAATCTGGTGATCAGTAGCGATGCCATCAGCAGTCCTACGACAACAGTCACTCTGAACGGCACAGGTACGGCTGTACCGCTCGCGTCACTAAACCCAATCAGTCTGATTGTTCCCGCACAGACGGTAAACACCCAGAGTACCGAGAAAACAGTGGTGTTGACCAATACCGGAGGAGCGGCGCTGACACTCGCTGCAGGAAGCATTACCGCCAGCGCTGAGTTCGCTGTGACTAACAACTGTGGCGGTGGCCTTGGCTCAGGCGGCTTTTGCAACTTGAGCGTGTTTT
>DAOSLL010000454.1:0-4063 GCA_035368905.1 Rhodoferax sp. | reverse complement strand
CGTCGGCCGATGACCCCCACGCTTGTCACTTCGTGTACTGCGCTGCCCCCCGAGGGGGCTGGCCTGGCGGCGCTATGAAACAAGGTCTGTCACTGCGGATTTCGCAGCATCTGGCACTCACGCCACAGTTGCAGCAATCGATCCGGCTGCTGCAGCTCTCCACGCTGGAACTGGGGCAAGAGGTTGACCAAATGCTCGACGACAACCCGTTTCTGGAACGCAGCGTGGTTGAAGCCGAGCGCGAATCCTTTGGTCTGGCCCAGTCTGATGCGCCGGTCAGTCGGTCTGATCAGGAGCTTGAAGTCACTACATATTCAGGAGCTGACTACGCAGATGGGACAAGGGCCAAGGCCGAAAATGATACTGAAGAAACAGGTTTTCAGGCAGACGACAGTCCCAGTTGGGACGGTGACGGCAGCGTCAGCTTAGGCCCCGATGACAGCGAATGGGGTGGCGAAGCGCGTGCCAAGGGCAACAACCTCAGCAGCGACGACGAAATGGATGCCACCGAACTGGCACGCAACCAGGAGTCGCTGCAAAGCTTTCTGCACCGCCAGGCGCTGGCCTTGCGGCTCAGTGCCGAGGACAGCGCGGCACTGCGGTTCTTGATTGAGTCGCTCAATGACGACGGTTATCTGGAAGACGATCTGGACCAACTGGCACGGGGCCTGGCAGGCGACGACCCGCAGCAAATCGAACAACTGGTGCACCATTTCACCGTCGCTTTGGGGCTGCTGCAAAGCCTGGAGCCAACCGGTGTGGCGGCGCGCAATCTGGCACAGTGCCTGAGCCTGCAGCTCAAGGCGATTCAGCGCAATGCCGATTCGACAGCCGAACCGGCGGTCGTGGCAGCGGCATTGCGCATTTGCGAACAACCGATGGATCTGCTGGCGCGCCGCGACATCAAGCACCTGGTGCCGCTGTGCGGGGCCTCCGATACCACAGTGCGCGCCGCCATCACCCTGATTGGTCGACTGGAGCCCAAGCCAGGGCGGCGTTTTGTCGATGTCGAGCGCAACGTCATCGTGCCCGATGTGCTGGTGCTCAAGGTCGGCAGCGGCGCACTGGTCAAATTCCAGGTGCGGCTGAACCCTGAGGTGATGCCGCGCCTGCGGGTGCACGACATTTATGCCAACGCGCTCAAAGGCCACAAGGCCGGTGGCAGCGATGCCGCCAATGTGCTGGCGCTGCAGCAGCGTTTGCAGGAAGCACGCTGGTTCATCAAAAATATCCAGCAGCGCTTTGACACCATTTTGCGGGTCAGCTCAGCGATTGTGGAGCGGCAAAAGAGCTTTTTTGTGCACGGTGAACTGGCCATGCGCCCACTGGTATTGCGCGAAATCGCCGACGAACTGGGTCTGCACGAGTCAACCATCAGCCGGGTCACCACTGCGAAATACATGGCAACCCCGTTTGGCACCTTTGAGTTGAAGTACTTTTTTGGCTCGGGGCTGGGCACCGAATCGGGCGGCAATGCGTCAAGCACCGCGGTGCGCGCCCTGATCAAACAGTTTGTCGCAGCCGAGAGCCCGAAAAAGCCACTCAGCGACAACCAGATATCGGACATGCTCAAGGAGCAGGGCATCGAATGCGCCAGGCGCACCGTCGCCAAGTACCGCGAAGGCCTGCGCATTGCACCGGCCAGTCTAAGGAAAGCCCTGTGAACAAGCTACAGTTGTTCCTGCCCTGCGCGGCCGGGGTCGAAGACTACCTGCTGCCCGAAGTGCAACGCATCACCGGGCGCGGCGCTGCCGATGTCATCAAGCAGCGCGGTGGCGTGGCGCTGCGCGCCGCATGGCGCGATGTGATGCTGCTCAACCTGCACAGCCGCCTGGCACAGCGGGTTTTGGTGCTGCTGTCGTACACCGAGTATCGCAATGAGCAGGACCTGTACCGTGCCGCCAGTGAGGTGGCCTGGGAGGTCTGGTTTACCCCGCGTGAAAGCATCAAGGTCGAGATCACCGCCCAGCACAGCCCGCTCAACAGCCTGAACTTTGCCGCGCTCAAAATCAAGGACGCACTGTGCGACCGCTTTCGTGTCAAGGCCCAGGGCGTGCGTCCCGATGTCAACACCCAGTGGCCCGATGCCCGCATCTATGCGCACCTCACCACTGACACTTGCTCGCTCTACATCGACACCTCGGGCGAGCCGCTGTTCAAGCGCGGCTGGCGTGAAGACAAGGGCGACGCACCTTTGAAGGAAACCCTGGCCGCGGCAATGCTGGCTGCGACCGGCTGGCTGGATGGTGACGCCGACCTGCAGCCGCTGTATGACCCCTGTTGTGGCAGCGGCACGATCTTGATCGAAGCCGCGCAAATGGCCTGCAACATCGCAGCGGGCAGCCTGCGCCATTTTGCTTTCGAGAAATACTTGCCGTTTCAGAAGCACGTCTGGGGCGCTATAAAAAAAGAAGCTACTGACGCAGTCGTGATGCCCTCTGCAGGCCAAAAACCCATTATTTTTGGGAGCGATGTGGCGCACCGCATGGTGGATTTTGCGCAGCGCAACGCCGCCCGAGCCGGGGTTGCAGCGGTGATCGAGTTTCGCGGTGGTGATGCCTTGCAGCGCTTGGCACCCATCGATGCGGCAAGCAATGGTGGCGGCATCATGGTGCTGAACCCACCGTATGGCGAGCGCATTGAGGTCGCCGGTGTGGCGCGTACCGAGCATGGCCGGGCGACCGGGCGATTGCCGCTGCACGGCAGCCGGTCTGGTGTCGCACCATTTGCCAAGGTCGGCCCGGCCGGTGTTGGCTATGAAGATGACGCGGCCGATGCGAGCGATGCCACCGGGCAAATCGGTCGCTTTGGCGCGCGCGAGTTGCCGCAAATGGCCAGCGACGGTGAGTTCTTCAGTCAGTTGGCCACTCATTGGAAGAAGCATTACGCCGGCTGGACCGCCTGGGTGCTGACTCCGGACCTGAAACTGCCGGGCAAGATGCGTCTGAAAGAATCCCGTCGTGTCCCAATGTGGAATGGCCCGATCGAATGCCGCCTGTTCCGATTTGACATGGTGGCCGGTTCAGCCCGCCCGCTGCCAGGTCCCAAAGCGCCAGGCATTCCGCACAAGGTCGGCTAGCAGCCGATCAAACTTTATGCACCGGGCAGCCAGAATCGACCCCAGCCAGGGGCGCCGGGCTTGCTGGCCCAAAGCCCGGTGAGCCAAATTGCCGCTGCAAAATGGGCTGCCTTGGTCGGTTCGCAGCCAATGCGCAGTATGGTCGGTCGGCTACTGGATGCCCGCTGTCACGGCCATCGCGAAGTCGCCATGAGCCCCGCTTTGACCTGTGCCAGTCTCACACGACCTGATCCACGCCCGGCAAGGCATCCGGGTTTCCCGAGTCGTCGTGGCACTGCGACAAATTGGCGGTTCAATTGCAGCGCTGGTGCATCGACCATCCTGGCGCGCCTGTCATGGCCTTTGGGATGAAGGCGCGCGCGCTGGTGCTTGACACCAACATCGTGTTGGACCTGCTGGTCTTTCATGATCCGGCCACCGTGCCGCTGCGCCAGGCTTTGCTGAAAAAGGATCTGCACTGGATCGCCACCCGCGCGATGCGCGACGAACTGGAGCGGGTGCTGGACTATCCGCAGATCGTCAGGCGAATGGAACCAGGCAGCCAGTGGGGCCGGGCAACGGCTGGCGACGCAGCGGGTGCTGTGATGCCATCGGCTGGTGCCATTGCGCGCCAAATTCTGGACAGCTTCGACGCGCAAACCAGCATCGTGCCCGCCGCCCCTAAAGCCACAGTGAGCTGTCGCGACCCCGATGATCAGAAGTTCATCGACCAGGCGGTGGCACATCAGGCGCTGCTGCTGAGCAAGGACAAAGCCGTACTTTGCATGAGAAAAAGGCTTCTAACCTTTGGTGTACTTGCGTCGGTAGCTATTTAAATGATAGCACTTTGCTGGTAACAAACAACCCGGCGAACTTCAGCAAAATCTGGCAGGTCCGTGCCACGCCAGGCCAAAACACACAAGGCTCGCACTCAGGCGATCAGTACGCGTGACCGCCTTGTGCCTAACCGGGCTTTAGCGTAAGTAATTCGCAAGGAAAGGCTAT
>DAOSLL010000453.1:0-4081 GCA_035368905.1 Rhodoferax sp. | reverse complement strand
CACTGTGACCGATCTTGATGCGCAAGGCACCGATCGAGTCGTTGACAATTTTTGCCTTGTCTGAGCCAAAGAAAATCAGGTCGCCGTCTTGTGCGGCGGTGCGCTCCAGAACGGCGTTAAGCGCTGCATCGTGCAGGTTCTTGACGATTGGGCTTTGCAGGCCATCACGCCCCTTGGCCTTGTCATTGACCTTGATGTAGGCCAGTCCCTTGGCGCCATAGATCTTGACAAACTCCGCATAGGCATCAATTTCTCCTCGACTCATACCGCCGGTTTCGCGGGCACCGCCAGGCACTTTGAGCGCCACTACACGACCACCTTTCATGTTGGCGGCAGCGGAGAACACCTTGAAATCGACCGTCGTCATCGCGTCCGTGACCTCAGCAAATTCAAGCCTGACACGCAAATCGGGCTTGTCAGAGCCATAGCGATGCATGGCCTCCTGGTAGCTTATGACCGGAAACTCGCCAAGATCAACCTTGATGGTGTTCAAGAACACCGTTTTGATCAAGCCTTGAGCCATGTCGCGAATGCCCTGCTCTTCCATGAACGAGGTTTCTATATCAATCTGGGTGAACTCGGGCTGTCGGTCAGCGCGCAGGTCTTCGTCACGGAAGCATTTGGTGATCTGGTAATACCGGTCAAAGCCAGCCACCATCAGCAACTGCTTGAACAACTGGGGACTCTGCGGCAAGGCGAAAAAATGACCGTCATGGACACGGCTGGGCACCAGGTAGTCGCGCGCACCTTCAGGCGTGCTTTTGGTCAACATCGGCGTTTCAATATCGACAAACCCATTGGCATCGAGAAACTTGCGCACTTCCATCGACACGCGGTAGCGCAGCATCAAATTGTTCTGCATGTAGGGGCGGCGCAAATCCAGCACACGATGCGTCAGCCTGGTGGTTTCGCTCAAATTCTCTTCGTCAAGCTGGAACGGTGGGGTGACCGAGGGGTTCAGCACCACAAGTTCATGGCACAACACTTCGATCTTGCCACTTTTCAGATTCTCATTGGCTGTTCCCTCCGGGCGGGCGCGCACGACACCCTTGACCTGGATGCAAAACTCGTTGCGCAGGTCTTCCGCAACCTTGAAGGTCTGCGCACGGTCCGGATCACATACCACCTGCACATAACCTTCGCGGTCACGCACGTCAACGAAAATCACCCCGCCATGGTCCCGCCGACGGTTGACCCAGCCGCATAAGGTGACGCTTTGGCCCAGCAGGGCTTCTGTCACCAGACCACAATAATGAGTACGCATCACCATAAAACTGCTTTCAGTGGCCGCCATCGAAGGCAGCGGGTTTGTCAAAAATCATTTAAGGGCAACATTTGTCAAGGTTGTAGGAGCCACCGAGCCCATCGAAATCACATAGGTCAAGGCTTCATCCACACTCATCTTGAGCTCAATCACGTCAGCGCGCGGCAGCATCAGGAAGAACCCGCTGGTCGGGTTGGGCGTGGTCGGCACATAGACACTGACAAAATCATCGCCCAGGTGCCGCGCAACCTCACCGCCAGGTGAGCCGGTCTGGAAGGCAATTGTCCATGTGCCTGCGCGCGGGTACTGCACCAGCAAGGCGGTGCGAAAAGCATTGCCATTGCTGGAAAACAGCGTGTCAGAAACCTTCTTGACACTGTTGTAAATTGACCGGAACACCGGAATCTTGGCCAGCAGGTTGTGCCAGTGGTTGATCCACCAGCGCCCCGCCACGTTGGAAACCAGGGCTCCAGTCAACAGCAAACCGCCGAAAACCAGCACCACACCCAAGCCGGGAATGTGCTTGAACTGTTCCCAGAAATTCGAAACTGGCTCGGGTGACACCGCCTGCATGGCCGTCAGTAAAGCAACAAAGATACCGTCAAGCAAACCCATCAACCACAGCAACACCCAAATGGTGATTGCCAATGGCAACCAGACCAGCAGGCCTGTTAGCAGGTATTTTTTCAGGGGCACAAGAACTTTCGGTGATGTGTCAGTTGTGGCAGGCGCAAGCGCTGGCACAACCAGCGGCTGCAACTGGCGCTACGTCGGTTTTGGGCGAAGTTGACTCGGCCGGGCCTGCCGGTGCTGTGGTGGGGGCATCTGTCGCCGCCGGTTCTGCAACTGCGGCGCTGGCGTTGCCACCCTTGAAATCCGTGGCGTACCAGCCCGAACCCTTGAGCTGAAAACCGGCAGATGTCAATTGTTTGGAAAATGAAGACTTGCCGCAAGCGGGGCACTCGGTAAGCTGGGAATCCGACATTTTTTGCAACACATCCTTGGCAAACCCGCAGGAATTGCACTTGTAGGCGTAAATTGGCATGGTGTTCAAGTTCCAGAAAGAGTGGCAAAGCCTTCGATTATAAAGTCGGACCCTGCGTAGCCGCAGATTGCAGACCTCTTTACCGTTTTCCGCTAGAAAATCCGTACCCGTACCATGATCTGCATCACCACCAGACCCAATACGAAACCCAGGCCACCATAGACAATGGCAGACAGCAGTCGATTGGTCCTTTTTTGCTCGGCCAGCAAGGCCTGCAAATCGTCGCCACGGCCACGCGAGTTGTTTTGCAGGAAAGAAAATAGCAAGCGCGGCAATTCGGGTATCAGTTTGGCGTAGCGTGGGCCTTCGTTGCGAAGCTCATCCATCAGTTTTTTTGGTCCGATCTGGTTCAACATCCATTTTTCCAGAAACGGCTTGGCGGTGTGCCACAAATCAAGATCCGGGTCAAGCTGGCGACCCAGACCTTCAATATTGAGCAGGGTCTTTTGCAGCAATACCAATTGCGGCTGAATCTCGACTTGAAAACGCCTTGATGTCTGAAACAATCGCATCAACACCATGCCCAATGACAACTCCTTGAGTGGGCGATCAAAATAGGGCTCGCAAACTGTGCGTACCGCCGACTCCAGCTCATCGACACGGGTGCTGGCCGGCACCCAGCCTGACTCGATGTGCAGTTCAGCCACGCGCTTGTAGTCGCGCCGGAAAAAAGCTGTGAAATTCTGCGCCAGGTATTCCTTGTCGATTTCGGTCAAGGTGCCCACAATGCCGAAATCAAGCGAAATATAGCGACCGAAAGTGTCTGGGTCCAGACTCACCTGGATGTTTCCCGGATGCATGTCGGCGTGGAAGAAACCGTCGCGAAACACCTGGGTAAAAAAAATGGTGACGCCGTCACGCGCCAGCTTGGGGATGTCAACCCCAGCCGTGCGCAAACGCTCGACCTGGTTGATGGGAACGCCTTTCATCCGCTCCATCACCATCACATCGGGCATGCAGTAATCCCAAAACATCTCCGGGATCAGCACCAGTTCCAGATCTGCCATGTTGCGCCGCAACTGAGCGGCACTGGAAGCCTCTCGCACCAAATCGAGCTCGTCGTGCAGGTATTTGTCAAACTCCGCAACCACCTCGCGTGGCTTCAGGCGCTTGCCATCGTGCGACAGGCTCTCGACCCAGCCCGCCATCATGCGCAGCAGGTCCATGTCCTTGTCAATCACTTCGAGCATGCCAGGGCGCAATACCTTGACCGCCACATCACGGTGGCTGCCATCACGGATTTTGAGCACGGCAAAATGCACCTGCGCAATCGATGCGCTGGCCACCGGCTGACGTTCAAACGACACAAAGATGTCGTCCACCTTTTTCTTGAACGCCCGCTCGATGATGCCTATCGCGACTTCACTTGGAAACGGTGGAACCCGGTCTTGCAGCAGCGCCAGTTCGTCGGCAATATCGACTGCAAGCAAATCGCGCCGGGTTGACAAAACCTGGCCAAACTTGACAAAAATCGGACCCAGGCTTTCCAGTGCCTGGCGGATGCGCTGGCCGCGCGGGGCATTGAGCTTGCGTCCAACCGTCACGATGCGCGCAATGCGCGCCAGCCAGGGATTGTTGAAACTTGTCAGAACCAGTTCATCCAGACCAAAGCGTAGCAGCACCCAGACGATGTAGACACCGCGAAAGAGACGCCTCATTGGGGCGCGTTGCCAGGAACGAGGGAAACTGCCTTGGCGGCAAACTGCCGCAAGCCAGTCACCAGGCTTTGGGCCATGTTGCTTAGGGTATGGGCTGGCACATCACCCAGGATG
>DAOSLL010000452.1:0-4086 GCA_035368905.1 Rhodoferax sp. | reverse complement strand
CCACGATGCCGATCACCAGCACCATGCCGAACATGGTCAGCACGTTGATCGAAAACCCCAGGCCCAGCAGCGTGGCAAAGGTGCCCAGCAGTGCCACCGGCACCACCAGCGTCGGAATCAGCGTGTAGCGCCAGTCCTGCATGAACAAAAACATCACCAGAAACACCAGCACGATCGCCTCAACCAGCGTCTCTGCGACCTGGCGCAAAGAGGTTTCGATAAAGCGCGAACTGTCGTAAGGAATGGTCCAGCTCATGCCTTTTGGGAAGAACTTCTCGAGTTGCTGCATGCGCGCACGCACCGCCTTGGCGGTCGCCAACGCATTGCCGCTGGGTGACAACTGCACGCCAACACCGGTCGACGGCTTGCCATTGAGTCGGGCCGAGGTGGCGTAGGTTTGCGCGCCGAGCTCGATGCGCGCCACGTCTTTGAGCCGCACACTGGAGCCATCTGCATTGGCGCGCAGGGTCACATTACCAAACTGCTCGACAGTTCCAAGCTGACCATTGACCACCACCGTGGCCGAAATGCCCTGACCCGCCACATTGGGCAGGCTGCCGATTTCACCGGCAGAAACCTGGGCGTTTTGCGCCCGGATGGCGGCGGTGACATCGGCCGCTGACAGGTTGAAGCCGAGCAATTTGGCCGGGTCAATCCAGATGCGCATGGCCCGCTCGGTGCCAAACAACTGCACCTGGCCGACACCGGGCAGACGCTGGATTTCGGGCACGATGCTGCGCGAGGCGTAGTCACCCAGCGCCACCGGGTTCAAGGCCGGGTCGTCTGACGACAAAATGGCAAACAGCAGGAAGTTGCTGCGCGATTTTTCCACCCGCACCCCTTGTTGCGTGACGGCAGAGGGCAGCCGGGGGGTGGCGCGCGACAGGCGGTTTTGCACATCAACCTGTGCCAGATCGGGGCTGGTGCCGGGCTGGAAACTCAGCGTGATACTGCCGGTGCCATTGGCTTGCGCCACCGATTCCATATAGATCAGGCCGGGCGAACCGTTCATTTCCTGCTCGACGATGGACAGCACACTGTCTTCCAGCGTTTGCGCCGAGGCACCCGGATAGGTGGCCGAAATCACGATCGACGGTGGTGCCACCGGCGGGTACTGGGCAATCGGCAACTGGCTGATGGAAACCGCACCCATGACAATGATGAATAGCGCAATCACCCAGGCAAAAATGGGCCGCTCAATGAAAAATTTAGCCATTGTGAAAAGTCCTTAGCGCGCCGCGCTGACAGCGGCGCTGGCCGGGACAGAGGCGCTTGTCGCGGCCACGGCACTGGTGGCCGCGCTTGCGCCTGCTGATGCACTGGCCGCTTTGGCAGGCGAGTTGGCTTGCCATGGCACCGCCTTCACCGGTGCCGGGCCGCGCAGTTTCTGGAAGCCATCAACCATCACCTGCTCCCCGGCTTGCAGGCCGCTCAGGATCACCCATTGACCGTTTTGCTGCCCGCCAATCTTGACCGGGCGCGCCACTGCCTGGCCTTCGGGTGTCACCACCATCACCGAGTCGCCCTGGGGCGAGCGTGTCACGGCTTGCTGCGGCAAGCTGATGGCGTTGCTGGCCTGCGCCTGCTCCAGGCGCACCCGTACAAACAAGCCTGGCAGCAACGTGCCGCCCGGGTTGGGCATTTCGGCGCGCAAGGTGATCTGGCCACTGGTGCTGTCGACCGTCAGGTCAGAAAACAGCAGCTTGCCAGCGCGCGGGTAGAGCCGGCCGTCTTCCAGCAGCAGCCTCACGCTGGCACCCTGGCTGCCGGCGCGCTTGAGCTGGCCAGATTCCATCGCCTCGCGCAGCTTCATCACCTCAGCGGCTGACTGGGTGAAGTTGACGTAGATCGGATCGATTTGCTGAATCACCGCAAGCTGGGTCGCTTCACCCTGGCCCACCAACGCGCCTTCGGTCACCAGTGCCCGGCCAATGCGACCGGCAATCGGTGCGGTGATGTTGGCATAAGCCACATTGATGCGCGCTGTTTGCACAGCCGCGCGGGCCACGGCCACGTCCGCCTGGGCCTGCTTTTGCGCTGCCTGAGCGTTGATGAACTCCTGCTGGCTGATGGCTTTGGCCTCGATCAGCGGCTTGAATCGTTCGGCCTGTGCGCTGGCCTGCATCAGGTTGGCTTCGGCCTTGGCCACGCTGGCCTGCGCGCTGGCCAAGGTGGCTTCATACGGGCTGGCATCAATCTGGAACAGGGCTTGACCGGCCCTGACATCGCTGCCCTCGACAAACAGCCGCTTTTGCAGAATGCCGGCCGCACGCGCCCGCACCTGGGCGACGCGGGAGGCTTCAAGACGACCCGGCAGTTCGGTGATCAGGCCCACATCGCCTGGTGTCGCCGTCACCACGCCAACTTCGGCTGGCGGCATCGCGCCACCGGGGCCACCAGCGGGCGGCGCGCTACCCTGGCCGCAAGCGGACAGCAGCAACATCAGGCTCGCGGCCGCAGCGCCGGATGCGATCACGCGGGGATGGTACAGTCTGGCTTTGGCAAGGGGCAGCGTGGCCGACGGGGACTGGGTGAGAAGCATGGTGTTTTCCGAAAAATACAGGGTTAACCCTGCGTGGACGGTGAGAGTTGGAATTTTGCAGGAAATTATACATACAATGATGAATGTATTTTGTCAATCACGAACCTCACGCCCTTCACTTCCCAGATGCCCCGCCGAACCAAAGAAGATGCCCAAACCACCCGCTTGCAATTGCTGGAAGCAGCGGTGCGGGTGTTTGCTGAAAAAGGGGTGTCGCGCACCTCGCTGCAAGACATTGCACAAGCCGCTGGAGCCACCCGGGGGGCGATTTACTGGCATTTCAAGAACAAGGCTGATCTGTTCAACGCCATGATGGAAGGGGCCATCCTGCCGATTGAGCAAGCCATGCAGCAAATCGGCCACGACCCGGCGCTGGACCCTTTGGCCGAACTGGAACGGGCCATGCTGCAGGCCATGCACGGCATCGTCCATGACCCGCGCACCAGGGCGATATTTGAAATCGCCACCCTGAAAGTGGAGTATGTCGATGAGTTGCTGGCGGTAAAAACCCGGCATGCGCAGGCTCATGCAAATGGCACACTGCAACTTCAACGCAGCCTGCTGGAGGCCGCTGCGCGACGTGGCATCGCCCTGTCGGTGCCACCTGAACTGGCGGCGCGTGGCTTGCAGGCGCTGATGGCCGGGTTGATTCACACCTGGATCCTGGCACCAACCGAATTTGAACTGCTGCCGGTGGCCCAAGCTGCCATTCGAGCCCACCTGAACGGGCTGGGGTTGACCCGCTGATGTGAGTCAAACCACATCTGGCCCAGCCTGATAGACTTTTGCCGCGAACCGACAAACGGTTTTTCACCAGCAGCGCCAGCCAAGCCACCCGAACACCGGAGCCAACAGCATGAATCTTGCCGCCAGACATCGCGTCATCTCCGTCGATGAGTACCTGCAGGGTGAAACCCGCAGCGTCATTCGCCATGAATACCTGGCTGGCGAGGTGTATGCCATGGCCGGTGCCGGGGAAAAGCACAACCGCATTGCCGGTAACCTTTTTTTCCATCTGCGCGCCGCCAGCCGTGGCAAGACCTGTGGCGTGTTCATCAGCGACATGAAACTGCGCATTGATGCCAGCGACAGCTTTTATTACCCCGACGTGCTGGTGAGTTGTGACCCGCAGGACACCGAATCGCTGTTCAAAAAGCTGCCCTGCCTGCTGGTGGAGGTGTTGTCACCCTCCACCGAGTCGATTGACCGCCGCGAAAAACTGTTGGCCTACCGCAAACTGCCGACGCTGCGCCACTACCTGCTGGTGTCACAGGAACAACGCTGGGTGCAGTGGCACCTGCGCGACGATGCCGACCAGTGGCTGACCAGCGAGTTTGAAGGCGGTGGCACGCTGGAACTGGCCTGCCAGGGCCTGGCGCTGAGCGTGTCGCTTGACGATATTTACGAGGATGTGAACCTGGCGTGACCACTGCTGCGGCCAAGCACTTCCGATCGGTGCCGCACGGCGTTGTTTGGCTTGGCATCGCTGAAAAAGCAAACACCCGACGCGGCTGGTGAATTGGCATTGACCCAGGAGGCACAAG
>DAOSLL010000451.1:0-4093 GCA_035368905.1 Rhodoferax sp. | reverse complement strand
GCCCGGCATTCTGAAAACCGCCCGGCTGGGTTACGACGGCAAAGGGCAAGTGCGAGTCAGCAGCCGGACCGAGCTGGCGGCGGCCTGGGATGCGCTGAAGTACCTGCCCTGCGTGTTGGAAAAATTGCTGCCGCTCGCCGCCGAGTGCTCGGTGATCGTGGCGCGGGGCTGGGACGGTGCCTGCGTCAACTTTCCGGTGCAGCTCAACCTGCACCGCCAGGGAATCTTGGCGGTCACCCAGGTTTATGACGAAAATCTACCTGCAGCCCTTATGGCACAAGCGGTAGCAGCTACAAAACAAATAGCTGATGAGTTGTGTTATGTAGGTGTGCTGTGTGTTGAATTTTTTGTGCTGGCAGAAGGTTCGCCCGAGCGCGCGTCGCTGGGTGCACTGGTGGTCAACGAAATGGCACCGCGCCCGCACAACAGCGGCCACTACACGCTCGATGCCTGCGACGTGTCGCAGTTTGAACTGCAGGTGCGCACCCTGACCGGCCTGCCGCTGGTGCAGCCGCGCCAGCACAGTGCCGCCATCATGCTCAACCTGCTCGGCGACCTCTGGATAAATCGGGGTCAGAGTCGAATTAATTCCGATGAGAACGATTTAGTCGCAAAAGAATTCGACTCTGACCCCAATTATTCGCCTCCCTGGGCCAAGGTGCTGGCATTGCCGGGTGTGCATTTGCATTTGTACGGCAAGCTCAAGGCCAGCAAGGGGCGCAAGATGGGGCATCTGACGGTGACTGCGGCCAGCGCGCCAGAGGCCCGCTGCACCGCGCTGGCCGCAGCCCGCTTGCTGGGCATGGCGGCATTTTGAGTTCAGCCAGCCTGTTTTGGGCAGCGCTGTGATCCGGTCCGGCACTGATCCTGATTCAATAGCTGCCAGCGCAGACTGCATAAGGGCTGGAGGGCTATTAGGCTTGCCAACTGAAACGGTTTACGGGCTGGCGGCCGATGCCGACAATGACACGGCGGTGGCAAAAATCTTCGCAGTTAAAGGCCGCCCAAGCGACCACCCGCTGATCGTGCACGTGGCCAATGCGCAGGCGGTGGACCACTTCGCCACCGACATACCCGATTTTGCCAAGGTGCTGATGAGTGCCTTTTGGCCCGGCCCACTAACCCTGATCCTGCCACGCCGCCCCGGCATCGCCGCCGCCGCCGCCGGTGGTCACCCGACCATCGGCTTGCGCTGCCCGTCGCACCCGGTCGCCCAGGCGCTGCTGAATTGGGGTCAGAGTCGAATTAATCGTGACAAATCAGAACCTGGCGAAAAAGAATGCGACTCTGACCCCAATTATTTTTGGGGGCTTGCGGCACCGAGTGCGAATCAGTTCGGGCGCGTCAGCCCGACCACGGCTGCGCATGTGCAGGGCGAGTTTGGCGATGATTTGCTGATTTTGGACGGCGGGCCGTGCAGCGTGGGAATTGAGTCGAGCATCATCGACTGCACCCGTGGCCGACCGGTCTTGTTGCGGCCAGGGGCCATCACGCCGAGCCAGGTGCAGGCTGTGTGCGGTTTTGAAGTGCTTCAAAAACATGAGCTGCCAGAGCATGCTGCACGGGCACCACAGGCCTCCGGGACACTGGAATCGCATTACGCCCCGCAAGCCAGGGTGCGGCTGATGGAGGCATCTGAATTGCAGTCGGAACTGGCCAGGCAAGATGCCATTTTTGGCACTGACTGCCTGGTCGCCAGCCCGTCGCCGGGCGGTTTGGCCCCTCTGTTGGCGGTCTGGTCACGCAGTCGGCTCGGCGCAGCAACCAGCCCGCAGGTTTGGCATCAAGCGATGCCCGACGATGCGGCCAGCGCCGCGCGGCAACTGTTTGCGGTGCTGCGAGATTTTGATGCCCTGGGTGTCAGGCAGATATGGATCGAAACGCCGCCGACCGACACAAGCTGGGACGGCGTGCGTGACCGCTTGCAGCGGGCCGCAAGCTGACCGCAGCCGCTGATCAACCAGCGCAGTTGCGCGGCAACGACTTCAGTTTCGATTCCCCGGTTGGACGCGCTCAGGCAGGCCGCTGGCAGCCGGTTTGGCTAGGGCGAAATTGCAGGGCTCAAAACGTGCCTGCGCGCGTTTGGACGGCTTGAAGCAGGCCAGCCTGGTGGCATGGCTGCGCCCACCCCATGAATCAATTGCTTAAACCTAGATTCCTCAGTTGACCGCTTGTTTTCCTCTATAAGTCCTTATGAGCATTTACTTTTTTAGCTTCGATGTGGCTCAACCGTTGGGTGACAACGCTACGCACCCGATTGAGCCGCTGGCAACGCGCCTGGGGGCGTTGCTCCTCCTAGCGGGCAGGAGCCCGCAGCGTCGTCGCGCCTACCCAGACGCGCCGCCAGCGGCCCACTCGGGCGCGTCCAACTGAGGAATCTAGGTTAAAAGTCCGACCGGCCCTCAGGCACCGACAAAACCCACTGCAAACACCGGCAGGCAATGGTGGTCAGTTCGCCAAGCAGCATCGTAGTGACCTGGCCAGGGGCTGGCTGGTGATTCGGGCGGATCAGCAATGGCGCGCAGTTCGCCAAGCAGCATCGAAGCAACAGCAAGGCGGGCCAATACCCAGTTACCCAACGTCAGCCCGGCAGCGGCAACGACCGCCAGTTGGGCTTGCTGCGCCTGGCCGCTTCGGCGATTCAAAGCCAGCCAACCTGGACCAGGTTTTTGGCGACGAGCTGGGCCACCAGCTTGTAGCCGTAGGGGGTCAGGTGCACGGTGTCGGAAAACAGGTACTGCGAAACGTCACCAGGCACCACGTTCTTGCTGGTGCATACCAGCGAACTGGCCAGTGGATTGGCGGTGGCACTCAGATCACAGGCTGGCACGGTGACGTTGCTCAAGCCGTAGGCGGTCGGGTTGGCGGCCTGGTTGCGGCTGTCACTGTAGGCATCGACGATGACGATGCCGGGCGTGCCCGCCAGACCGTTTTGCAACTGCGTGTTGAAGGTGACCACCATGGTGTTGATCAAGCCTTGCGTGACGGCATCCTGCGAGTAGGCAAAAGGCGTTTTGCTGACATCGGGCAGATTGACCATGACCACGTATTTGGCACCTTTTCCAACAATTTCCGCCTTGGTGTAGGCCGCCAGTTCGGCCCCGGCCTTGCCCATTTCGGTGACTGCAGCAGTCGATGCCTGGGCGGTGGCGGCCGCCACACTCATGCCACCGGTGACCAGGCTGGTGATGGCTGGCGTGATCGTTGCCAGGTTGATGAAGACATCATTGCCCCCGGCCATCACCGTGACCAGTTCGTTACCCTTGAAGCTGCCGCCCGCCGCCGCCAGGTGCTGGGCGATTTGCGTCACCACCGGCACAGTCAGTTGCCCGAGCGTGGCATTGACACCACCGAGCAACTTGTTGCCCGGACCGACCGGGTTGGTCACGCGGGAGCCACCCTGCGCATAGCCATAGCAGCCAAGGTGGTTTGCCACCGGCACGCTAAAGCCTTGGGCGGGGGCACCATCAAGCCCGGTTTGCGCCGGGCACGGGGCTGGCAAACCGGCCTGTGCGGCGATCAGTTCGGTCCAGTTTTTGGAAGGTGTCGGCACCGCCCCGATGGCACCCGCAATACCGTTGACGGTGTACAAACCACCACCCAACGCAGCAACGGTGCCGACCTTGTAAGTGCCGACATCACTCAGGCTGTCGCCAAAGGACACCATGGATGAAAACTTGACCACCGCTGCCTGATCATCATCACTGCCGCCGCCGCAAGCTGCCACCAACAAGGCGGCGCTGAGCGCCGCACCGACAAATTTGAACTGCTGCATCCGATAACTCCAAAAATTAAAAAAGAACGACCGTACTATTTTGCTGCAACCAGTCTAGCCGCTGGAACGCCGCGCGAATATCGGGAAAACCCGTGCGCCCGATCAAAACGGCAGTGCCGACCGGCAGCGATGGCACGGCGCTCGCATCAGCTTTGCTCAGGACTGTATCGAAGGGCGGCGCTCAGACTGTTGGCCCTTGCAGAGCATGTCAGCGACTGATTGGCATCGACTTGCTGCCAGTTTGTGCCGGGTCTGCAGGCCCACAGGATGTGGTCGGGAATAACTCCCCGTTTTGCACCAAGGAGTTGGGATGCACGG
>DAOSLL010000450.1:2753-4100 GCA_035368905.1 Rhodoferax sp. | reverse complement strand
CGAATCGCATCATTGGCCAGGTGGTGACCGAGCGACTGGCTGACACCCCGAAAACCTTCGCAGCGCACCGGCACAATGGTCTTGCCTGCGTATTGCTTGCTTTTCTTCTTCGAGATGGCTTCGATATCGTCACCAATCAGGCCAATCGGGCACTCGGACTGGATCGAAATACCCTTGTTCAGCGGAAACAAAACCTCAATTTCGTCGATGATTTTGTCGAGCTTCTTGTCGCCGCCAAAAACAATGTCCTTTTCCTGAAAGTCCGAGGTGAACTGCATGGTCACAAAGCTGTCAATGCCGGTCGTGCCAATGTAATAGTTGCGTCGATTGGCCCATGAATACTGGCCGCAACCCACCGGGCCGTGGCTGATGTGGACCATGTCCTTGATTGGGCCCCACACCACGCCTTTGGAGCCGGCATAGGCGCAGCCTCGAATCGTCATCACGCCAGGCAATGACTTGATATTGGATTTGACACCACAGTCGGGCTTGCCGCTCTCAAACGAGCCCAGGTGTTTGGCGCGCCGCTTGGCCATCTTTTCAGGATAGGCTTTCAGCACTTCATCAATCAGGGCCTTGTTTGTGGCCTTGCGCTCTTCAACGGTGGCAGTCATGGGGAACTCCGGTAGTAAATTGTCTTGGTGGGATTGAACTTGCCAAGGTACCGCGTGGCCTTTTTTGCGGGGCCGATGTCAATCGACCAGGCCGAGCTCAGTCGGCCCCACAAAAATGCGGGTAAGTCGGCAAAAACGGGGTGCGGGTCGTTGCCTTCTCGTCAAGCAGCAACCAGCTCGTCAGCCTTCTTGCCGACAATCGTTTCGTCGATGGTGTCCATGATGCCGAACTCCATCAGCATGTCTTCGAGTTGGTCCATGGTGATCGGGGTCGGAATGGTGCCGTTGCCACCGTTGTTGTGAATCTTGCTGGCCAAGGCACGGTATTCAGCCGCCTGCTTGGATTCGGGAGCGTACTCAATTACCGTCATGCGGCGCAGTTCAGCGTGTTGCACGATGTTGTCGCGCGGCACGAAGTGGATCAGCTTGGTGCCCAGCATGCCAGCCAGTGCGTCGGCCAGTTCATATTCCTTGTCGGTCTGGCGCTCATTGCAGACCAGCCCGCCGAGCCGCACACCACCCGAGTTGGCGTATTTCAGGACACCCTTGGAGATGTTGTTGGCAGCGTACATGGCCATCATTTCGCCAGACATGACGATGTAGATTTCCTGCGCCTTGTTTTCGCGGATCGGCATGGCAAAACCACCGCACACCACGTCACCGAGTACGTCATACGATACATAGTCCATGTTGTCGTAAGCGCCGTTCTCTTCCAGAAAGTTGATAGAGGTAA
>DAOSLL010000450.1:0-2743 GCA_035368905.1 Rhodoferax sp. | reverse complement strand
ACTCCTGGCTCCGGGCCACCGGACTCGACGCAGCGGATGCCCTTGTAACCAATCTTCATCACGTCCTCAAGCTCCAGATCCTCCACCGAGCCGGCTTCCGCGGCGAGCGACAGGATGGTGTCTTGTGCCTTGGCGTGCAGGATCAGTCGGGTCGAGTCGGCTTTGGGGTCGCATCCGACGATCAGGATTTTTTGCTCCAGGTCAGACAATGCTGCCAGGGTGTTTTGAGAAGTGGTCGATTTGCCGATGCCACCTTTGCCATAGAAGGCGATTTGCCGAAGTTTTGCCATGTCATTACTCCAATGAAGAGAAAGTTAAGAACCAAGCTTGCGTTGCCGCGACTTAGGTCAGCTTTCGTGCCTGTGGGTCTTATTTTTTTAGGTTCACGTCGGCCGGACTTGTGCCCCGCTTCTTGTTTATTGCAGCTTCCGTGCCATGTAAAAGGGGGCCTCTTGAAGTGCTGCCAAATGATTGCTTGTTTTCAATTAAATCAACAAGTTAGGGAATGTTTTCGGTCATTTTTGCGGGTTTGTTGATTTCCCGACAAAACCTGAGCGCGTGTCGTAAAAGCCCCTGAATGGCCGACCATCTCGCCAGCTTGTGTCGCGTTTGCAGCCTGTCAGGGCAGACAGCCAGTTGGATGAAGCGATTGGGCACTGGCGGATGCCCTGTACCCAGCCACGCCGCCAGCGGCCCACGCGGGCGCGTCCAACGGAGGAATTTCGGGTGATTTGGGAATGGAATTGCTGGTGGGTCTCAGGCACGTTGTTGCCAGGTTGGTGGCCGGACAAACGATGCGTGCGGCCACCACGCAAGCCACCAGGTCGCGCGCACGACAACGCTTGGAGGCCAGGCAAAATGCCAATTCCCAGGCGCTGCATGGCCATCCGCACGGCTTGAAAATGGCCATGGGCAGGGAAGGTGGTGAGCTCGAAAGTCTTCTCGAGCGCTTGCACAACATCGGCGCGCAGGGTGACACAAATCATCTGCACCTGAGCAGCAGACAAGCCGACACATTTGCCAGGCCGCGTAGGCAAGCCTTGGTGCCATCCCGGCAGAGTTCGGGTTGGGCTGGCGCAGCCAGACAGTCAAGTGGGTGCTTCGCAGTTGCCCGATTGCCATGCTGATCTACCAATGCAGCTTGCACACTGAACGGCGAAGAACCAGATCATTGCACCATGCACCTGCCCGTCGCTGCAAACAGGGTGGCAGTTACCATCGGCTGCCATGATTCATACTCAAAAAATGCCCGTTCCGGCCAAACCAGGCAAAACCCCGACACAGTCCACGCCCGCAGCACCAGCGGGTGAGCGTCTTTCCAAGCGCGTGATGCAGCTCAAAGCCTGTTCCCGCCGCGAGGCCGAGCAGTACATTGAAGGTGGCTGGGTGCAGATCAACGGACAAGTGGTGGAAGAGCCAATGGCGCGGGTGCGGGACCAGACCGTGACCCTTGACCCGCACGCCAACCTGATGCAGATCAATGATGTCACGCTGCTGCTGCATAAGCCGCCAGCATTCGATGCCATGGCGGCACTGGGCCAGGCCAACAAGCGTGTCAAACCGGCGCAACAGTTGCTGCAGCCTGCCAGCCACTGGGTCGAGGACCCATCGGGCATGCGCATTTTGAAGCACCACTTTGCCAAGCTCAGCGCCTGCGTGCCGCTTGAGTTGGCAGCTAGCGGGCTGGTGGTGTTTACGCAGGACTGGCGCGTGCTGCGTAAATTGACCGAAGACGCAACCATCATGGAGCATGAACTGCTGGCAGAAGTCAAGGGCGAAGTCACCGCCGAATTGCTGCGCCGACTCAACGCCCCGCCAGCCAGTGACCGTGACGCCGTCCCGGTTGTCAAGGTCAGCGTCAACAGCAGCAGCGAGACATCGACCCGGCTGCGCTTTGCCTTCAAGGGCGCGCACCCAGGCCTGATTGCCTGGTTGTGCGAACGGGCTGGGCTGCAAATCACCAGCATGAAGCGCCTGCGCATCGGTCGGGTTGCATTGTCACATTTGCCCGAAGGTCAGTGGCGCTACCTGCATCCGCAGGAGCGGTTTTAGACAGCCCTTTGCGGCTCGCGGCTGTCCATCAAAAATTCACCTTCAACTTTGTCGCTGAGCTTGGGGTAGCGGGTTGGCTCGGGCAGGTTGTAATGCCACCATTCATGCGGATGGTGGTCCCAGCCGGCCCCGGTCATGATGCCCAGCAATAAACAGCGGTTGCGCTGGGCCTGTGGTGCAATGTCGCAGCGGGCATGGCCGGACTGTGGTGTCATTTCATCAAACTCAGTGCCCATGTCCAGCGGCACGCCATTGGCCGCGCACAGTGTCAGGTCCACTGCCACGGCGCGGGTGTGCATGGAGCCAATGCGTGGGTCAGCGACAAATTTCGGGTTCGGCAAGGCCCGCCACAGCCGCCATTGGGCGGCGGCGGGACGATAAGCGTCGAGTACGCGCAATCTGAACCCCTGGGCCGCTGCCAATTCAGCCGCGCGCACCAGCAAAACCAGTGCATCCTTGTGCAAAAAGGCCATGGCGTGGTTGTAAATGGGGCTGCCGGTGATGTTGTCGGAAGTGGCGTAGCGCAGGTCGATGTCGATGGCAGGGTGAGTAATTTCTTTCAGCGGCATGGGGCGCGATTATCCGGGCAAGCACCATCCTTGAAAGTCAGACACTGAACAACTGCCCGCGGGCCGCATCGGTGATGGCCAGCACGCAGGGGTGGGTAATTCGACGCTCCACCGATACCGCA
>DAOSLL010000449.1:0-4103 GCA_035368905.1 Rhodoferax sp. | reverse complement strand
CGCGAGGGCGCGACTCCTACAAATTCAAATAGGCGCCGACTGTTTGTGCAGGAGTCGCGCCCTCGCGACGAAGGCCGTCCTATTGCGGCTCGTCCGCCTCAGGGCATGGTCAAAAATAACTTCCCGCCACGTCCATACTGGTCACCAACTTCTGTGGCGTGCTGTGCGCTGGTGGGCAGCAGACGCGCCGCTTGCCGCCGACTCGGGTGCGGCGAATGGCATCAGCCAGGATCAAATCAATACCGATAGATCAGTTTGATAACTTGTGGTGCTGCTTGAAGCCCGCTAGGATGGTGGCTTGCGGCTTTCGAAAAAACAGGACAGGTTCATGATCACACTCTTCGCTCATCCAGCAACAACACCACTTCAAGGAGCGGAAAATTTACCCACAGTGATTGAATTGAATGTGGATGGCATCACTTGCTGCGGCTGTGTCGTAGGTGTCAAAAAAGCGCTGAATGTGTTGTATGGCGTGCGTGAGGTTGAGGTCAAAATGTCGGCAGGTCAGGTGGTTGTCAAAGGTGACGGCGAGAACATGACGCAGGAAAAACTTGCCAGCGCGCTGCGCGTTGCCGGTTTCTCGGTTTGCCAAAACTGATGTTTACCCGAAACAGCCCACCGGGCCAGGCCGATGCCCCAGTGACTTCAGGTTTTCTTCAGATTTATGGATGAAATACGGCTGTAGAGCGCATGGAATAAGCGCTACGTGCTATTAATTTAAATGTAAAACAACCAAGGCACGGTCTCGTCACAGCTTGTATTTTGGCCAGTGCCTATTGGTCGATCACAGCGCGCAATGATTGCAAAACAGGTTGATAACCAGTGCAGCGGCAAATGTTGCCTTCCAATGCGTCAAGCAATTCCTGGTCGCTGGGCTTTGGGTTTTTATCCAGTAATGCCTTGGCGCTCATCAATACGCCAGGGGTGCAGAAGCCACATTGAACCCCGCCATGTTCGACGAACGCTGTTTGCAGCTTTTGACCCAGGCTGTCTGATGCCAATCCTTCGACCGTTGTCAGCGTGGCGTTATCGCACTGCGCAGCCAATACCAGGCAGGAGCAGACCGCATCGCCATTCAAGATCACAGTGCAAGCACCACACTCACCCACCGCACACCCTTCTTTGGTACCGGTCAGGTCGAGTGAATCCCGCACAAAGTCGAGCAGGCGGGTATTTCCTTCAACATCTGCGCTGACGGTTTGCCCATTCACTTGTAAAGAAATTTTGCTCATCACTTTTCCTAGGGGTTATTGGCCGATTTGGGCTCGGACCTTGTTCATTTGGTCGCGGAAAATATTGAGGTAAACAGGCTGTTTGTAGACGGCAGACCAACGCCCGCCAATCGCATCTTCAATCAATTTCTCCAGCACTTTCAGCGCCTGTGCAACACTGGCCTCATTGAGCGCTTTGCCCAGCAAAACCTGTTCAACCGCAGTGAGGCGTTGAGGTTTGCTCAGTAGTGCACCGTCAACCAGGCGGCACAGGCTGATGTTGCCCTGGCCATCAAATGCAAACAGGCTGGTCAGGCTCAAGCGTGTGATGTTGAGCGCGTTACGGCGACCGAGTTGATCGTAGTTTTGAAGCAAATTGGCAGGTGGTATGGGCAAAACAACCTCAACCAGCAACTCCCCTTTTTCGAGTCTGGTTTCGTAGCCATTGGTGATGAAATCGGCAACCGGCATGCGGCGCTTGCCTGCCGCCGATTGCAGCACAAGGTCTGCGCCATACGCAATCAGTGGCGGAACCGAGTCCGCGCAAGGTGCTGCGTTAACGATGTTTCCGCCAATCGTTGCACGGTTGCGAATCTGGTTGGACCCCACCATGTGGCATGCTTGAGCCAGCAGCGGATAACGCTCTTGTACCAAATGGTGCTCGGTCAGTTTGTTAAACCAGACACCGCCACCAATCACCAGCGAACCATCACGTTCTTCGATATGGCATAGGCCAGGAAGCTTGGCAATGTTGATCAGGCTTTGTGCATTGGTCTTCATGCGTCCCTGAACCACCACGTCGGTACCGCCAGCCAGCGCGGTCACGTTAGCTTCTGCCAACATGTCCAGTGCTTCGTCAAGCGAGGCTGGACTGCGAATGCTCATGCTGTTCAAACGCAGCACTTGTTTTTTCGCAGCGGACGAGATCAACAGCTCGCTTTGGCGTACCGGTTTTTTCAGGTTGTAGCCCAAAAACACCTGTTCCAGCGTGAGCGGCAGCTTGTTGAATGCAGTACCCAACGCAAAATTGACCGCATTGTTGATGGCCGCCGCCGCCAATTCGGTGGCCGGCTCACCAATGCTCTTGGCACCAAACGGACCTTGTGGGTCATGGTTTTCAACCGCATGAACATCAATCGGCGGAATGTCCTTGATGGTTGGCAACAGGTAAGAATCAAAGTTCTCTGATTTGACTTTGCCGTGCTCAATGTTGAAGTCTTCCAGAATGCCGTAGCCGCAGCCTTGTGCAATGCCACCGCACACCTGGCCTTCGAAACCCACCGGGTTGATGACCTTGCCAACGTCGTGCACGGCAGTGACGCGCTGCATGGTGATTTTGCCGGTGCTGGTGTCGATGGCGACTTCGGCGATATTGCAGCCGTAAACCCAGGTGAAGTAAGGGCTGCCATTGCCATTTTCTTCGTCCCAATGGATATCGGGCGCGGCAAACCAACCGTAGTCTGCCAAATTGACCGATGCCCATTTGCTGGTATTGACGGCTGCGACGAAAGAAACGCAGTGCTCTGGCTGCGCCTTGTTGAAAATCTGGCCGTCTCGCCATTCGGTTTCCGCCAGACTCTTGACTTTGATGCTGTCCCCGATCACACCCACAATACGCGCCTTGATCTTCTCGGCGGCATCCACCACGGCCCGCCCGCCCATCAGGGTTGCACGGGATGCAACGGTTGGGCCACCGTCGGCAATGACCGATGTCGGGGGCTCGCTGAAAACCACGTTTTTCAGGGTGACACCAAACGATTCAGCAGCGATCAGGGACATCGTGGTTTGCAGCCCTTGCCCGTTTTCAGCCACCGAAGTTGACACGCTGATGCTGCCATCATGGTTCACCTGAACCAGCGCGGTACCTGTGTCAACCCCTTCCGCACCCATCGAGCAGCCACGGTAACTTAGTGCCAGGCCGATACCGTATTTGATAGTCCCACCTTCGGCGTTGAGCTTTGTGCACTGGTCGCGTTTCTCTTCAAATTTCGCCTTCGTGACGGCGAGGTTCAGCACTTCGCCAGTGGAGACGACATGTTGGGTGAAGGCCTGACCGGTGATGCTTTGGTCGTCTTGCCTGAGCATGTTGAGCTGGCGGATTGCAACGGGCGACATGTTGAAATGTCGGGCAATTTCATCCATCAAAGACTCATTGGCATAAACGATTTGCGGCGAACCAAAACCGCGCATCGCCGAGGTGTAGCTGTTGTTGGTGTAAATGCCGGTTGTATCCACACGCACATTGGCAATGTTGTAGGGGCCGGCCGCCTGGATCACGGAGCGCCAGGTGACAAACGGCGTGGATGCCGCATAGCCGCCGCCGTCTGCCAGGATATCGACCTTGATGGCCAGAATGCGGCCACTGTCATTGAGCCCTACCTTGTACTTCATCTTGTAGGGATGACGCTTGCAGCTTTCGCGGATGGATTGTTCGCGTGTGTAGGTGAATTTGACCGGTCGCCCGGTCAAGGTGGCCATCAATCCGGCGCGGCAGGACAGGTGGTCAATCACATCGTCCTTGCCACCGAATGATCCGCCCATCACCGCCCGCTTGACGTTGATTTTTGACTGGGAAATGCCCAGAAAGCCAGCGACGAAGCCGCGCACACGGTGCGGGTTTTGCACCGAACCGGTAATCACCAGCGTTCTTTCCGTTGGGTCGATGTAGGCGGTGATGGTTTCAGGCTCAATATAGGCGTGCTCCTGGAAACCGACTTCGTATTCACGTTCCAGAATATGTGTCGAAGCGGCAAACCCTGCCTCAATATCACCCTTGGCGGTGTGATGGTGGTTGATGCGGTTGTTCTCGGCATGTGTGTGAATGCGGCGAGCGCCAGGCTTGATGGCTTCTTCAATGGTGGTGATTGGCTGGTAGGGCGAGTAATTGACCTT
>DAOSLL010000448.1:0-4110 GCA_035368905.1 Rhodoferax sp. | reverse complement strand
GGCAATGGGGATGTTGTCAATGATCTTGATGCCGTCCACAGTCATCAACACCCGTTGAATCAGGCTTGCCGGGTCAGGGTTATCCAGAATGCCGTCAACAGCACCCCCGCCGCCGCCACCACCGCCGCCACCTCCAGCGTCTGGTTTGACGACCTTTTCATTGGGCATCAAGGTGCCCTTGCCGTTGTCATCCATGCGCTTGCACAGGCCAACAAAATCCAGAATCTTGAAACTGAACTTCCCTGTTTTTGGGTCAAGCCGGGTGCCGCGCCCGAGCATTTGCAAATACTTGCCAACCGACTGGGTGATGGCACCAAAGGCGATATAGCGCAGGCAAGGAATATCGACACCAGTGCTCATGATGTCCACCGACACCACCACACGCGGGTTCGAGTACGGGCGCTCAAACCATTCCTTCAGCGACTCGTTGATGTCATCGTTTTGCGAAATGATCGCCTCGGCGTAGCGGGGGCTTTGGCCAGAATCATTGAACACCTTGTTGATGGCCTTCACCAGCATCAGGCTATGCGCCTGACTGGCTGCAAACAGCAGGACTTTTTCACCGTACTCGGTTTCCTTGCGAATGATTTCCGCCCAACGATTGGCTTGCTCGTCACTCAGGATGCGTTTGTTCAGCTTTTCCAGCTCAATGGTTTGCTGCGCACCCAACTCGATGCGTTTGCGGGTTTCGGGGTCCAGCAAATGGTCGTAGAGCACACCGGTTTCCATCGCCTGTTTGGTCAGGGCGGTGATGTGTTCTTCCTTGCGGTAAGGGGCCAAAAAGCCCTCGTCAATGGCCCGGTCCAGGTCAAATTTGTAATCCGGATCGCCCACCTCGCAGCCAAACAAACGGTAGGTGTCGTTGATCGCTGCATCATCTTCATTGAGTTCACCCCCTTTGGCGGCGACGGCAATGCGCGGCGTGGCGGTCAAGCCGATGCGTGGGCAAACAAAATGGTCAAACACCAGATTGCGATTGACCGTGATCGAGCGGTGGCATTCATCGACGATGATCAGGTCGTAAAAGTTGCTCGGGATTTTGTCGTAAAGCTGCTCCAGGGTGTCGATCACCACCACATGGATATTCTTGTTTTTGTGGGCGCGCCAGCTTGACGAGGTAATCCAGTGGCTGTTGTAGCTCGGTGCCAGCAGTCGAAAGCCCTTGTTGATGGCCTGGTGCGCCAGTGTGCGCCGGTCCACCACAAACAAAACCCGCTTGGCCAGCGCGTGCTCCAGCAGCGCCTTGACTAGTGCCACCATGGTGCGCGTTTTGCCCAGGCCGGTGGCCATGTGAACCAGCATCTTCATCTTGCCTTCGCGGTACAGGCGCAGCAGCGTCAGGATGCAGGTCAACTGGTAAGCCCGTTCCTTGCCCGCTGCCGGGTCAAAGCCACCGGCCAGCGTGGTGTCAATCTTGATGTCGAGTTCCTGCCGCTTGAGCCGGTCTTGTTCAATTTTCAGCTTCATGTCGGCCAGGGGCAAAAAGCTATCCACTACCCGAAAATCTGCCGCATCCACACCGCGCCAGGCCAGATCGAAAAAGAGAATTTTCAAGCCGCCCGCGCCATCAGAGGCACAGGCATAGAGAAAACGGGGTTTCAGCAAGCGGCTGTATTTGAGTCGCAACTTGGGCAGCGCCTTGTGCGGATCGTCCAGCTTGTTCTCGATCACTGCCAGCGCAAAGCCCTGCAAATCTTGCAATACAAAATCCGGTTTGATTGACTTGCTGCCGGGGTAATCCTTTTGCTCGTCCTCGGTCAGGGCATAACTTGGCTGGTACAGCAAGGTGTCGCCCTGTTTCCAATCAAGCGCCTTGAGCGTGTCATACACCTTGAGGTCAACCGTCGAGGCTTCGTTATCAAAGACACCGGTTTTGATGGGCTTGGGCATGGTTAGGACTCCCAATGTTTTTTCAGCAACTGAAAAGAGGTTCGTCTTGCAACTTGACCAATGCGGTCAAGTTGTTGGATAGCCAATCGGTCGCGCTGATTTGCAGCAACAATTTCAACCTGCTTTTCTGGCGAAAAATAGGGAATAGAAATATCTGAGAACTCTTCGACGTTGAGATTTGCTTGGCCACCTGCTGGTCTTGCAATTGCTGCAAAAATCTGACGAAACGGTCGCGTTGAGAGCACGTCACGCAAATATGATGGGTTCAGACCATCACTAAATCGAAGCCGGACAAGGTAGCCAGCCCAAGTCCCTGGAAAATCAAAATCAACCACTGCTGATTTACCGACTAGCGCTATGCTATTGGTTCGGTTGAAGATGAAATCGCCGTGTTTCAAAAGCCTCTCTTCTGATGGTTTACGGTCAATAAACTTGAGATCATCGAGATGCCAAAAGCCTCGTTCATCCAGATTATTCATGCGTAATACTGGATAGTCTCCGTGATCGGTGAGCTTATCGGCAATACCGTACAGCGATTCAATGACAAACTCACCGATAACCCGTCTGTCGTCGGTAGGCGGTATGTAGGCTTCCCAATTTTCAACGATCGTCAATGAGGAATCAGTAATTTTGTTGCATCGCTTAAGTTCAGCAACTAATTCCTCTTGCACTTTGCGATCCGGAATTGGTATCTCGAACTCCCCAAGAAACTCAGCACCTTGCTCGTTTTTAATCCCACTGTTTTTCTGCGCGTCTATCAACGAACGAAACTGGGCTGAGCGGATCATGACCACCAGATATTCCGGATTCACCTCGCCCACGTTGATTTCATAGGGCAGGTAATGGGTCGAGGTGACTAAATCTGACGGGGCAAGCGCCACAGCACCCTGATGCAAATTGATTTTTGACGTGACAAGATCACCTTTGCAAGCCTTGTACAAATCCATCCCGGTTTCGCGGTCTTCCCGAAAATGCAGCCGTCCGTCAGAGAAACTGATCTTTTCGACAATGGGAAGCACACCGTCATAGGCACTTTTCTTAATCTTCTCCTCGCGTGGCTTGATAAGTTCCTTCAATTGAACCCGCGCCCCCTTTGCCTGCGAAGCAATCACCTCTTGCAAAGTATTCAAATGCGGATGCCGCCCAAATTCCTCGTTCGGCACACCGGCCAGAAACTGCCGCGCCCAGTCGAGTTCCATCGTATGCCTGGGATCGAGTGAGGACAACATTTCATCCAGTTCATCAGTTCCAGCCGCAGCCACAGCGCGGTATTTGGCTTCAAGCGTGGTGGCAGCTTTGCCTTCGCGCACACGGGTGGCCGCAAAGCTCTCCCAAGCCTCAATTTGCGCCAGGCTCAGGCTGCTGCGGTAGTTGGGCAGGTTGAACGAATACAGATGCGCCCGTTCAATCTTGCGGGCAATGTCGTTTTCAGTCCGGCCAAACCAGAGTTCGGCGTGCTGGCGCAGCCGCTCGGTGCATTCTGCTTTGGTAAGTTTTTTGGCAGCCACCTGGGCCTGCCACTTTTCCAGTTGTTTGGCGCGGTCATCGGCTTCCTTGGCGGCCATGTCGGCGCGGGTCTCAGTGCGGATGCGGTCTTTGATGCGTGGGTCAAGCGTGCTGATCCACTGTGCCGGAATGCAGAATGAATGGCGGCTCTCGGGTGGCTCCTTGCCTTGGCGCACATAAGTGTGAAACAAGTCAAGGGCTTCCACCAATTGGCAACCGGCAATGGGCTTGCGGTTGGTGCCCATGGTGTAGCCGTCATTGCTGATCTTGTAAAACCAGACCCGCTCAGTCACTTGGCCTTTGACAAACAGCAGGATCGAGGTTTTTGGCCCCTGGCCGCCTTTGCTCACAAACAAGCCCTGCGGCAAGCTGATGACGGCTTGCAGATTGCATTCCTCAAGCAGGGCACGGCGCAGGGCGCGGGCGCTGTTTTGATCCCAAGTCAAAAAGCCCTCGGACACGATGACGGCGCAAACACCACGCTGCTCCAGGGTTTCCAACATCAGCTTGACAAACAGAATGGTGGTCTCGGACTCGGTGGCGTATTCGCTCCAGACATTCGGGTAAGACTCGCGGTCGCGCTGCGCCCCAAAAGGCGGGTTTGCAAGGACGATGGATTTGCTGCGCGGCAGAATGTCGGTACCGAATTTCTCCAGAGAATCGCCTTGCTGAATGTTGCCGGGGTTGAGGCCGCGCACAAAGAAATTGATAGAG
>DAOSLL010000447.1:0-4117 GCA_035368905.1 Rhodoferax sp. | reverse complement strand
ACATCACGGTGTCGCGGATGGTGCCGTCGCGGCGCAGCGCATGGCCACGGATCACCCCGTCTTTTTTGGCCCCCAGGCGCTCGATGGCGGCTTGCGAGGCATAGTTGAAGTTGTCGGTGCGCCAGCCGACCACATGGCAACCCAGCACTTCAAAGGCGTGGCTCATCATCAGCAGCTTGGTTGTGGTGTTGACATGACTGCGCTGGGCGCTCTTGGCATACCAGGTGTAGCCAATTTCCACACGTTTGACGGCGGGCAGGATGTCGTGGAAACTGCTGCTGCCCAGCACTTTGCCGGTCGCCGCATTGGTGACGGCGAAGGCAAGACGGGTGCCTGCTTCACGCATGACCAGTGCGTCTTCAATGTATTTGCGGGTCTGGCCGGGCTCGGGCACCGAGGTGACGCGGATGTTCCACAGTTCGCCGTCGGCGGCGGCGCAGCGCAAGCCCTCTTCGTGCTCAAGTGCCAGCGGCAGCAGCACGATGTCGCGCGTTGCCAGGGTGACAGGTTCAATAAATGCCATTGCGTTCTCCAGAAGAATTCTTGGTCTCGCCAGCCAGCCCAGAGCGGTCGGGTGCCACCAGCCGACCGCACCGTTGGCAAGTAGGCAGCGAAGCGACCGAAGCGACCCTGTTTGTACTGACTTTTTGACCCCCAACCGGGCTATCGGCCTGCAAATCCGGCACAAACTGGCCTCAATGGCCTCACTGGCCTTGCCAGGGTTGCTTGTTGCCGCTCGATCCATCAGTTCAACTGGCTCCCGGCTTGCCGACTGCCAGCCAAATCACCGGTTCCGGCTCTGCATGAACACCAGTTTTTCAAACAGCGTGACATCCTGCTCGTTTTTCAGCAGGGCACCGACCAGCGGCGGAACTGCCACCTTGTCATCGGCGGTTTGCAGCACCGATGCAGGAATATCCTGCGCCAACAGCAACTTCAACCAGTCCAGAAACTCGCTGGTAGAGGGTTTCTTCTTCAGTCCGGGCAGGTTGCGCACGTCAAAAAAGGTTTTCATGGCGGCGCTCAGCAGCTCAGCCTTGAGGCCAGGAAAGTGCACGTCCACGATTCTCGTCATGGTGGGTGCATCCGGGAACTTGATGTAGTGGAAGAAACAGCGGCGCAAAAACGCGTCGGGCAGTTCCTTTTCGTTATTCGAGGTGATGAACACCAGCGGGCGATGTTTGGCGCGGATGAGTTCACGGGTTTCATAGCAATAAAACTCCATGCGGTCGATTTCGCGCAGCAAGTCATTGGGGAACTCGATGTCGGCCTTGTCGATCTCGTCGATCAGCAGCGCCACCGGTTGCTCGGCGGTAAAGGCTTGCCACAAAACCCCTTTGACGATGTAGTTATGGATGTTCTTGACCCGCTCACCACCGTCGAGGTCAGACAGTTGCGAGTCGCGCAGCCGACTGACCGCATCGTATTCATACAAACCCTGCTGCGCCTTGGTGGTTGACTTGATGTGCCACTGCAACAGCGGCAAGTTCAATGCCTGCGCCACTTCTTCAGCCAGCATGGTTTTGCCGGTGCCGGGCTCGCCCTTGACCAGCAGCGGGCGCTGCAGGGTGATGGACGCATTGACTGCCAGCATCAGGTCAGCAGTTGCGACGTAGTTTTGGGTGCCTTGAAATTTCATGGTGGGTCGAATAGTCGTGCAAAGGCGCTAGCTTACAGGGTCTGGCCAGGATGCACCGGGATGCTGCGTCAATACCGGGTTAACGCCATGATGAAGTGGCATTCTCGATCCCTATAATTATTTGATATTTATCAATCGCCATACCTCCAACCCGATCGTTCCCGCAACATGAAGAAACTACTTTTCACCGTGCCGACCCTGTTGATCGCCCTGGCCAGCGTCCTGCCCGTGCAGGCACAAGACATCAAGGGCGATGCGCAGGCCGGGTCGCACAAAAATGCACTGTGTGTCGGTTGCCACGGCATCAAGGGCTTTCATACCGCCTTCCCAGCGACTTACCGGGTGCCCAAGTTGTCCGGGCAAGGGGCCGGATATTTGAGTGCCGCCTTGCACGCCTACAAGAGTGGCGAGCGCAAACACCCGTCCATGCGCACGTTGGCCGCATCCCTTAGTGAGCAGGACATTGCCGACCTGTCGGCCTATTACGAATCCACCGGCACCGGTGCCACGCTGGCCCCGGGAGCCGAGCCCGGCCCAGCCAAAGTGGCCGAACTGGTGACCAAGGGTGCCTGCGCCTCTTGTCATGGCGAAAACTTCAGCAAGCCGATCAGCCCGGCTTACCCCAGAATTGCCGGCCAGCACAGTGACTACCTGATGGCGGCGCTAAGGTCCTACCAGACCACCGACAAGCCCTTCATTGGTCGCAGTAACGCCATCATGGGCGGTGTTGCCAAACAGTTCTCGCTGGCCGACCTGAAACTGCTGGCAGATTACATGGGCAGTCTGCCCGGTGAACTGCAAACCGTGCAGCCGGTCCGCTTCAAATAAGCAGCGTCTTCAGTCTCGCGTGGCGCGCCGCTGCACACAGGCCACATAGGTGTTGCCGTCCGGTGGGCGGCCCGAGCGCTGACTTTCCCAGATCATATTGCCCAGGCACGCCATCACCTCGTGGTGAGCGTCATGCAAGGAACCGCGCCGGTGTGCCAGCAACTCGGTCGCCTGGCGAATGCCGCGCGGCTGGTCAATGCTGCATTGCTCGCTGATTGACAGGTGCATGGACAGGTGCAAAAAAGCGTTGCTGTTGCCGTCTTCGGGCTTGGCCATGTTGGCCAGTGCAGCGTCCTGGTCGGCCAGTTCGGCGTGGTATTCGGGATGTTCGTCAATCCATAACGACGCTATTTTTTCAATAGCTTCCAGCGCTTGTCCGGTCTGGGCTTTGGCGTAAATCGAGCAAAAAAAACGGCGGACATCGGCTTGGGATGGACTGAACATGGTGGTGTAATTGTCGCGCCATGACGCTGCTTGCCACCTTTCCCCTCATCACCGACCCCTATTTTTATGCGGTCTCCATACCGGCCGTGCTGCTGATGGGCATCAGCAAAAGCGGCTTTGGTGCCGGTTTTGGCTCATTGGCGGTGCCGATGATGGCACTGGCAGTGACCGTGCCGCAGGCCGCCGCGATTCTGATGCCGCTGCTGTTTGTCATGGACGTGCTGGGCATGGCGGCGTTTCGCAAGGACTTCGACCTCAAGCTGCTGGGCTTCCTGATTCCTTGTGGTCTGGTTGGCATTGTGGTGGGTGCCTTGCTGTTCAAGATGCTCAATGCCCACACCGTAGCCGGTATTGTGGGCGGCTTTACGCTGCTGTTTCTGGCGCAGCGCTTGCTGTTTGCGCCCAAGGCTGACAGCCGGGCACCACCCAGATGGCTGGGCGCGATGCTTACCGCCACCTCCGGGTTCACCAGTTTCATTGCCCATGCGGGTGGGCCGCCGATCAACGCCTACGTGATTCCGATGCGGCTCTCCCCAGTGCGTTTTACCGCCACCATGGCCTTTTTCTTCTTTGTCATCAATCTGGCCAAGTGGATTCCCTACGCCTGGCTGGGTTTGCTCGATTGGCGCAACCTGGCCACATCACTGGTGCTGCTGCCGGTCGCGCCGCTGGGTGTCTGGGTAGGCGTGCGGCTGGCGCGGCGCATCAGTCAGGTGCTGTTTTACCGCTTTGTCTATGTCGGCATGTTTCTGACCGGGGTCAAGCTGCTGTGGGACGCGTTCTGATGAACTGCAGATTGCTTCATTAAAGATAGCTGCCAGCGCATACAGCACAAGGTCTGGAAGCACATTTGGCATCATACTTGGTGCTGTCGGCGGGCCTGGCAGTGTCAGGCTTTGCCCCGGTAAGCCGCATTGGCCTGCCTTGCAGCATGGCCACCGGTTGACTGGCGCACCCTGCGCCGCCGATTGCCGCCAACCCGCTATCGGGTCAGCCCGGCAATGACGTGACGGTGCTGGGGAAACTCAGCCATCAGGGCAATTCGCTGCGCCAGTTCAAAATCGGCGAAGTCAAAGCCCGGTGCCACGCTGCAACCAACCAGCGCAAACTCGCCGCCCGCTGCCACTCTGGCGGCAAACCAGGTGTTGGCCCGAACCACATGCTGCGGCGCACAGCCTTGCCCGATATCGTTGCCCAAACGGGTAC
>DAOSLL010000446.1:0-4119 GCA_035368905.1 Rhodoferax sp. | reverse complement strand
TGGTGCTCAACCGCCTGCGCAGCCGCATCCGCGTGCAGACCGACGGCCAGATGAAAACCGGCCGCGACGTGGCGATCGGGGCGCTGCTCGGTGCCGACGAGTTTGGTTTTGCCACCGCGCCGCTGGTTGTCGAAGGCTGCATCATGATGCGCAAGTGCCACCTCAACACCTGCCCGGTCGGGGTCGCCACACAAGACCCGGTGCTGCGCCAGAAGTTCTCCGGCAAGCCCGAGCATGTGGTCAACTACTTCTTTTTCATCGCTGAAGAGGTACGCCAGATCATGGCGCAGCTCGGCATCGCCAGGTTTGACGACATGATTGGCCGCGCTGACCTGCTCGACATGCGCGCTGGCATCAACCACTGGAAGGCCAAGGGGCTGGACTTCAGCCGTCTGCTGGCGATGCCCCAGGTGGCCGCTGACGTGCCCAGGTTTCACCAGGAGCAACAAGACCACGGGCTGGACAAAGCGCTTGACAACGTGCTGATTGCCAAGTCGCGGGCGGCCATCGACAAGGGCGAGCGGGTCCAGTTCATCGAGGTGGCGCGCAATGTCAACCGCTCGGTCGGGGCCATGTTGTCCGGTGCCCTGACGCAGGTGCATCCGGAAGGCTTGCCCGACGACAGCATTCGCATCCAGTTGGAGGGTACCGGTGGCCAGTCGTTTGGTGCCTTTCTGGCGCGTGGTATCACCCTGTACTTGATTGGCGATGCCAACGATTACACCGGCAAGGGTCTGTCGGGCGGCCGTGTGGTGGTGCGGCCCAGCATTGATTTCCGCGGTGAGGCGACCAAGAACACCATTGTGGGTAACACCGTGATGTTTGGTGCCACCAGCGGCGAAGCCTTTTTAAGTGGCGTTGCCGGCGAGCGTTTTGCCGTGCGTCTGTCAGGTGCCACCGCAGTCGTCGAGGGAACCGGTGACCACGGCTGCGAATACATGACCGGCGGCACGGTGGTGGTGCTGGGCAAGACCGGGCGCAACTTTGCCGCTGGCATGAGCGGCGGCATTGCCTACGTTTATGACGAAGACGGCCAGTTTGCCAAGCGCTGCAATACCGCCATGGTGGCGCTGGAAAACGTGCTGTCGGTGGTTGAGCAGCAGGCCAGCAGCAACGAAAAGCTCTGGCACCGCGGGCTGGCTGATGAAGTGCAGCTCAAGAAACTGCTCGAAGAGCACAACCGCTGGACCGGCAGCAAGCGCGCGCGCGAACTGCTGGACAACTGGCAGGTTAGCCGCCAGAAATTCGTCAAGGTTTTTCCCCATGAATACAAACGCGCCTTGGGGGAAATTCATGCAAAGAAATCGGCTCTAGCCCTTGTCGGACTTGCGCAAGCAGCTATAAAAAAAGCAGCAGCTTCAGTGTCTTGAGGTGAAGTTTGTTACGCCGTCATTGCCGCGCAGGCGGGCATCCAGTGCCGCCAGCATCGCGCCAAAGTGGCAATGACGAATCAAAAAGTAGTGCGGGCAGGGCGAAAGGTCTGCCCGGCAAAGGAATACATCATGGGAAAAATCACAGGTTTCATGGAGATTGAGCGTCTGGAAGAGGGTTACAAGCCGGTCCCCGAGCGTCTGAAAAATTACCAAGAGTTTGTCATCGCGCTCGACGACACACAGTCCAGGCAGCAGGCGGCTCGCTGCATGGACTGCGGCACACCGTTTTGCAACAGCGGCTGCCCGGTCAACAACATCATTCCGGATTTCAATGACCTGGTCTTCCAGGGCGACTGGAAAAACGCCATCGATGTGCTGCACAGCACCAACAATTTTCCCGAGTTCACCGGGCGCATCTGCCCGGCACCTTGCGAAGCAGCCTGCACACTCAACGTCAACCAGTTGCCGGTGGGCATCAAGAGCATCGAGCACGCCATCATCGACCGCGCCTGGACCGAGGGCTGGGTCAAGCCGCAGCCAGCCAGGCACAAAACCGGCAAGAAGGTGGCGGTGGTAGGTTCCGGCCCGGCCGGCATGGCGGCGGCGCAGCAACTCGCGCGGGTTGGTCACGCAGTGACATTGTTCGAGAAGAACGACCGGGTCGGCGGCCTGCTGCGCTACGGCATTCCCGACTTCAAGATGGAAAAGTCGCACATTGACCGCCGCGTCGAGCAACTCAAGGCCGAGGGTGTGACGATTCGCACCGGCGTGCTGGTCGGTGCCATGCCCAAGGGCAGCAAGGTGACCAACTGGGCCAAAGAAACACTGTCGCCCGAGCAACTCAACCAGGAGTTTGACGCGGTGCTGCTCACCGGTGGCTCAGAGCAGTCGCGTGACCTGCCGGTGCCGGGCCGTGATCTGGACGGCATTCACTTTGCCATGGAGTTTTTGCCCCAGCAAAACAAGGTCAACGCGGGCGACAAGCTCAAGGGCCAGTTGCGCGCCGATGGCAAAAATGTGATCGTGATTGGCGGCGGTGACACCGGCAGCGACTGTGTCGGCACCAGCAACCGCCACGGTGCAGTGAGTGTCACCCAGTTTGAGGTGATGCCGCAGCCCCCGGTGGAAGAAGACCGCCCGATGACCTGGCCGTACTGGCCGATGAAACTGCGCACCAGTTCCAGCCACGACGAGGGCTGCACCCGCGAATTTGCCATTTCCACCCAGGAATTCATCGGTGAAAAGGGCAAGGTCACGGGTCTGAAGACTGTGCAAATCGAATTCAAGGACGGAAAAATGGTGGAGGTCGCTGGCACCGCAAAGACCTACAAGGCCGATCTGGTGCTGCTGGCCATGGGTTTTGTCAACCCGGTGGCCACCGTGCTGGAAGCCTTTGGCATCGAGAAGGACGCCCGTGGCAATGCCAAAGCCAGCACCGATTTCACCGGCGGCTATGCCACCAACGTGCCCAAGGTGTTTGCTGCGGGTGACATGCGCCGCGGCCAGAGCCTGGTGGTGTGGGCCATCCGCGAAGGTCGCCAGGCGGCGCGTGCTATCGATGAGTTTCTGATGGGTTTCAGCGATCTGCCGCGTTGATCGATTCATGGCAAGAGGTCTGCCGCATCATCAGATTGCTGCGGTTGGGCTGCTTTGATTGCCCAAGACTACCGGCTCAAGGCGGCCAAATCACGCGTAGCTCTTGTAAAAAGCCTCCGCCGTGAACTTCACATAATCCTCGGTCTTGGCTTGGCTGCGGGCAATCACTTGCCAGGGTTCCAGCCGCGCGATTTCGGTCTGCAATTCCTTCGCCGTCTTGGCGCTGCAACCCAGAATATCCTGCACCGATCCGCCTGCCACGCCATCGCACTGAAAGATGTACGCAAACTCCAGCAGTTCCTGAAAATTGAAAAATTTCTGCTGGTAATCGTTGGGGGACTGGCTGGCAAAGAACACCACCACGCCTTTGGATCGCCCTTCGCGGATGATGCGTTGCAAAAACATGTTTCTCTGTCCAAGGTAGTTGTGAGCCTCGTCAATGACCAAAATGGTCCGAATGGTCCTGCGGCCTTCCGTTACCGGACTGTCGGGCAGTGTCGCCATTTCCTTGTAAAGCCGCTCAATCACCAGATAGGCCACCAGCTCTTTGAGCACCGGCATAGCATGCACATCAATCAACATGGTCCGGTTCGCCACCCGATCCATCGGCGTACCTTCGGTTCCGTGGCGCCAAAATAGATCAAAGTCAGACAAGTCGCGCAGCACTTCAATCAGGCTGTCGTCTTTCTTTCCATCGGCCTCATAAGCCACGTTGGCAGCTTCAAGAATGTCCGGAAAGTCAGGGTAAGGCGTGGCCGAGCCAGCACGCTTAACATAGGCGGCGCGAATCGCTTCGCTCAATGCGCCCTTTTGCACCACCCCAAGCTTGCTGTTGATCGACGCAAAGCTCTCGGCCTTTTCACGCGCCGACACGTTGATGGTCTGCTCGTCATAGGCTGGCAAGATGAACGGATTGATCGGCAGGCTCTGCCCGCCTTGCAGCAGGCGAAACGGCTGCACCCGCGCCAGTTCCAGAAAACGGGCGTTTTCCACCACGTCGCCCTTGTAGTCAAAATAAATGAAGTTGGTCTGGTAATTCGACTGAATGCGGATGTCGGTCAGTATCTTCAACAAAAACTGGGTCTTGCCGACAACCGGCTTACCCATGATGGCCAGGTGCGAGTTGGCATGGCGAGCGGTGTTATTCAGC
>DAOSLL010000445.1:0-4143 GCA_035368905.1 Rhodoferax sp. | reverse complement strand
CGAGTGGCAGAAGGAGCCCCCCAGGCTGGGCGGATGCTCTCCCGAATCGCCTTGTTGCGGCGGGACCAGCCCACGATTGACCAGCGGTCTGGGCGCAATGTGCTGATCGGCTGCAACGACGCGGTCACTTTCAGAATCATTGAAATACTATACTATTAATAGCTAGTTACGCATGCTGGATAAGCGCCTGAAGGCAAATTGACCACAATTTTGTGGCTTGTGTCAGCTTGCCAGGCATTGTCTGCGCCTGGTTCGGCTAGTTTCCACCGTCAGACCAGCATTGCCCGATCGTTCGGGCATGTCGAGGCAGGCAAAGCACGCCATGCCCATGGTGCTGCTGATGATTCGGCACCAAATTGCCAGTCGCAAATGCAGGCAGATTCAGCCACCCAGGCAACGCAGCAGCCCGACCAGCGCATGTTGCACCGTGGCCAGGCGCACCGCAGCGCGGTCACCGGCAAACTGTTGCACCTCGCTGATCAGGCCGCCCGGGCTGGCCCAGCCAAACCAGACTGTGCCGACCGGCTTGGCCGGGCTGCCACCAGTCGGCCCAGCGACCCCGGTCACAGCCAGCGCTACCTGGGCGTTTGAGCGGGTCAGCGCACCCGCTGCCATGGCGCGCACCACCGCTTCGCTGACCGCGCCATGGTGTTCAATCAAGTCCGTCGGCACACCGAGCAAGTCGGTCTTGGCGGCGTTGGAATAGCTGACAAAGCCGCGCTCAAACCAGGCGCTTGACCCGGCAAGGTCGGTGCAGGCGGCTGCAATCATGCCGCCGGTGCAACTCTCGGCGGTCGCCAGCATCCAGCCCTTTTTGACAATCAAATCGGCCACCAGCCCAGATGCAGACTGCGCTGACAGCTCTTTATTGAGTAGCATAAAGGTGTTCCCGGTGATCACAAAACCCGCCACAGCGCCAGCACCAGCAGCGTGCAAAATGCGGCCATATAGTCATCGAGCATGATGCCAAGCCCGGCCTTGTGCCAGGCGCGGCGGTCCTGCGCCGGATCGACCCCATGAAACAACTGGTCAGCCCAGGCCACCGGGCCGGGTTTGACCGCATCAAAAAACCGAAACAGCACAAACGCCACCAACTGGCTCCAAAAGCTGCCCGGGTTGATCAGCCACAACACCAGCCAGAAGGCGGCAATTTCGTCCCACACCACGCAGCGCGGGTCTGGCAGGCGCAGGTTTCTGGCGGTTACCGTGCAGACCCACCAGCCTGCCAGGGTGCTGATGCCAATCAGCACGCCCCATTGCACCTCGGTCAGGCGCTGTTGCAGCATGGCAAACACCACCCAGGCCCACAGCGTGCCCATGGTGCCGGGTGCTTTTGGGCTCAGGCCAGCACCAAACCCGAGCGCCATCACATGCGCCGGACGTGCCATCATGAAATGAAAAGTTGGTCGGATGGGTGCCTGTGCCTGGCCAGTTTCGCGATAGGAAACATCCTGCACCGTTGCGGGGTCAATGTTCATCGCCTGATTATCCATTTTGGCAGCATGGCATCAGCGCCAGCGCCGCGCCACCAGCCGGGCGGTCTTTAAAAGTGAGCCCAGGCGCGTCAAGGATGTCGGCGTTGATAATCGGCGTGTTTCAAATAATCCAGATTTTCAATATGCCCAACGATTTGATAGCGGTATACCCCGGCACCTTTGACCCGATAACCCTGGGGCATGAAGACATGGTTCGCCGCGCTGCACAACTGTTTGGCCGGGTGATTGTGGCGGTGGCCGCCGGACACCATAAAAAGGCCCTTTTTTCAACCCAGGACCGGGTCGATATGGCGCGTAATGCGCTGCGCGCCCATGAGGGGGTGGAGGTGGCCGCTTTCGACGGCTTGCTGCGCGATTTTGTGCTGGCCAGGAATGTCAGGGCAATGGTGCGAGGCTTGCGCGCTGTCACTGATTTTGACTACGAGTTTCAGCTCGCAGGCATGAACCGATGCCTGATGCCGGAGGTGGAAACCGTCTTTCTGGCACCCAATGACAAGTACCAGTTCATTTCCAGCACGCTGATTCGTGAGATCGCCATCCTGGGTGGCGAGGTGGAAAAGTTTGTATCGCCTGGCGTGAACCTGCTGTTGCTTGAAAAAGTTCGCAGCATGGCCAAAGCCTGACCGGCCTGATTGGAGTAACGATGAAGATCCTTTTGCCCTTCGATGGTTCTGCCACTGCGCTGGATGCGGTTCGCTTTGCCATCAGCCTGGCAGCCAGCGGGCTTGAAACCAGCGTGGTGCTGGCCAACGTGCAGGAGCCCGCCAGCCTGTACGAATTGATGGTGGCGCATGACCCGCGCGTGATTGAGCAGGTCAGCGCCGCCGCCGGTGCCAATACCCTGCTGCCGGCCCAGGCGCTGCTGGAAGCGGCTGGTATTGGCTTTGAAACCGAGGTTGCCATGGGCGACCCGGCGCACACGCTGGTGGACATTCTTGAGAACTACGGTTGCGACCTGGTGGTGATGGGGGCCAGCGGCACCAGCACGCTGCGCAGCGCGCTGTTGGGGTCGGTGTCAAATGAAGTGCTGCACGCCGCTGGCGTGCCGGTGATGATCGTCAAGGGCGGTGACAGCAGCAACCCTGACATTGCCGAATAGATCAGGCGGCGGCGCTCCATCATGGCTTTGCTCATCACTGACGAATGCATCAATTGCGATGTCTGCGAGCCAGAATGCCCGAATGATGCGATTCGCATGGGAGAGGAAATCTACCTGATTGAGCCACAAAAATGTACCGAATGTGTCGGCCATTTCGATGAACCCCAGTGTGTTCAGGTATGTCCGGTGAACTGCATTCCGGTCAATCCGCAGTGGCTTGAGAGCCGGGACACGCTCTGGAAAAAATACCGGCTGTTGCAATCGCAAGCCGCTGTTGCTTCAGTTGGCAACAGGGCAGGCGCTTGCGACCTGGGCGCATTGCCGCCAGTGGCCTGAATTCGGCTGGGCTGGTTGGCTCAGTCTTTGCTGGTTTTGGTCGTGGCAGCTTTTTTAACCGCAGCCTTCGCTTCGGAAGTCGGCACTTTCGCCGCAACAGCAGTCGGCTTGCTGATTTTGACGGGTTTGGTTTTGATGGTCACAACCCTGGCCTTGGGCTGGGCCGGTGGCGTGACTGTCTTTGATGTCGCACCTTTTTTGGCCGATTCGCGTTGCGCCGCAAGTGCCAATTTCTCGTCAGTCAAGCGCTCTTTTCTCAGGGTATCGGCCAGTTGCCGGTCGCGACGGGTCGCCTCGTCAGCCTGCGTTTTCTGGGCCGGTGTTCTTTCATCTGCGAGATTGAGTGCCGCCGCCGCAGCGCAGGGCTGCTGACTGTAGCTGGTTCCGCATTTATAGATGGTTTCAGCTCCAGAGCCCGTGCAGACTGCGCTGATAGCTATAAATAATATAGTCGTCAAGTGTCGTTTCATGATGTTGCTGGTGCCGGGCCTGGTGGTCCGGAGCTGGTTGCCTGCTCGGCCACCGGGCTCGGTCTGGGTGGTTTGGGGCGTGGCGGCTTGCTGGTGTGGATCAGCCGGGTGGCTTGGTCCATGTCGCCGTCCAGGAGGTGCGGCAGTGCGGTGAGAGCCCGGTCGATGCTTTGATCGACGGCTATGCGGTGATCCGGAGATGGCTTTTTCAGCACCCAGTGAATCACTTCAGCCTTGTTGCCCGGGTGGCCAATGCCAAGCCGCAAGCGCCAGTAAGCGTCGTTGCCGAATTGGGCATGAATGTCGCGCAGCCCATTGTGGCCGGCATGCCCGCCACCGAGCTTGAGTTTGGCTTCGCCCGGCGCAATGTCAAGATCGTCGTGGGCCACCAGAATTTCCTGCGGTGCTATTTTGAAAAAGTTTGCCAACGCGGCAACCGATTTGCCGCTCAGATTCATGAAGGTCTGGGGCTCGAGTAGCCAGATGGTCTTGCCAAGATGGGTGCTGCGGCCGACCCGTCCAAAGTAGGCTTTCTCCATGACCAATGGCACGTTGAAGCTGCGGGCGACTGCTTCAACCCACCAAAAACCGGCGTTGTGGCGCGTGTTTTCATAGTCGGGGCCGGGGTTTCCCAAGCCTGCAAAGAGTCGGATCATCCTGGATTCGTCAGTTGGACACGCCCGTGTAGGCCGCTGGCGGCGCGTCTGGGTAGGGCGAAAGCCGCGGCTCCAAACCTGCCCGC
>DAOSLL010000444.1:0-4151 GCA_035368905.1 Rhodoferax sp. | reverse complement strand
TTTCCTTGATCTATTTTCTGATCATCTTGCTGATGTGCTTCATCCTCTACAACTGGATGCAGCGTGTGGGCACGCAGGCGAAGGAGGGTGGCCATGAATAGTCCGGGCTTTCAGAAGCGAACCATTTTTTTGTTGGCTTACATTGTGTTTGCCTTGCTGCCGGTGTACTGGATGGTCAACATGTCGTTCAAGACGAACGATGAAATTCTGGCCAGTTTCTCGTTGTTTCCGCAGCACTTTACCTGGGCCAACTACCGAACGATCCTGACCGATGTGTCGTGGTACTCGGGGTATATCAACAGTCTGATTTATGTCGGCATCAACACGGTGATTTCAATCACAGTCGCCTTGCCCGCTGCCTATGCCTTTTCACGCTACAGTTTTCTGGGCGACAAGCATGTGTTTTTCTGGCTTCTGACCAACCGCATGACACCGCCTGCGGTATTTTTGTTGCCATTCTTTCAGCTTTACACCACGGTCGGGTTGATGGACACGCATCTGGCCGTTGCGCTGGCGCACCTGTTATTCAACGTCCCGCTGGCAGTCTGGATTCTGGAAGGGTTCATGAGCGGCATACCGCGCGAGATCGACGAGACGGCATATATCGACGGTTATTCGTTTCCAAAGTTTTTCATCAGGATATTCATTCCGTTGATAAAGGCGGGTGTTGGTGTGGCCGCTTTCTTTTGCTTCATGTTCAGTTGGGTGGAACTGTTGCTGGCTCGCACGCTGACCAGCGTGAATGCCAAGCCGATCGTGGCGACGATGACGCGCACCGTTTCAGCGTCCGGCATGGACTGGGCAACTCTCGCGGCCGCTGGTGTTCTGACGATTGTGCCGGGTGCCATCGTGATCTGGTTTGTCCGCAACTACATCGCCAAGGGGTTTGCGATGGGACGCGTGTGATGCCTTGCCAAGTGCCGATCACAACCGAATGAAGGGGTGTTGAATGTTTGAATGGATGGCTTGGACCACGCCCGTGGCGGTGTTTTTTGTGTGCATTGGGCTGATGCTGTTTGGCATGACGGTGTGGGAAATCAATGCACCCACGAGTTTGCGTCGCGGCTTTCTGCCGCTTGAGACCACCCGGGGCGACCGATTGTTCATAGGCCTGCTGACAGCGGCTTATGTGAATCTGGCTTTTGTGGGCATCAGTGGCAAGCTGGTGGTCTGGATGGAACTGGAGTCAGAGCCCTCGATCTGGATCAGTTTTGTATTGTCGATGGGTTTGCTGGCGCTGATCATGCGCAAAGGATAGCGTTGAGTTTTCAAGGACCGGCTCACCGTCCCCCGGAGCCGAAGAGTCCTTTAAGCCCGGGGGCATCATTCTTAGAGGAGATTTACCATGAAGTTGCGGTACACGGCATTGTCGGTTGCCATTGCTTGCGCGCTGGCCAGTCAGGGTTGGGCCGATGAGGCTGCAGCCAAAAAGTGGATCGATAGCGAATTTCAGCCCTCAACGCTGTCCAAGGATCAACAAACTGCGGAGATGAAGTGGTTCATTGATGCGGCCAAAAAGCTGCAAGCCAAAGGCGTGAAAGAGATTTCTGTCGTGTCCGAGACGATCACGACTCACGAGTACGAATCAAAAACGCTGGCCAAGGCCTTCACCGAAATCACTGGAATTGTGGTCAAACACGATTTGATCCAGGAAGGTGACGTGGTTGAAAAGCTGCAAACCTCGATGCAATCAGGCAAGTCGATTTACGACGGATGGATCACCGACTCTGACCTGATTGGTACCCACTACCGGTACGGCAAGGTCTTGAACCTGACCGACTACATGAGCGGTAGTGGTAAAGAATGGACAAACCCGGGCCTTGACCTGAAAGACTTCATCGGAACCAGCTTTACCACTGCGCCAGACAAAAAAATGTACCAACTGCCTGACCAGCAGTTTGCCAACCTGTATTGGTTTCGGGCTGACTTGTTTGCACGTCAGGATTTGAAAGCTAAGTTCAAGGTCAAATATGGCTATGACCTGGGTGTCCCGCTCAACTGGAGTGCCTACGAAGACATTGCTGCGTTTTTCAGTGAAGACGTGAAAACGATCGACGGCAAGCCGATCTATGGACACATGGACTACGGCAAGAAAGATCCGTCGCTGGGCTGGCGCTTTACGGATGCCTGGCTTTCCATGGCAGGTACGGCCGATATTGGCATCCCCAACGGTAAGCCGGTGGATGAATGGGGCATCCGCGCTTCGGCTGACGGTTGCAATCCGCAGGGCGCTTCAACCGCGCGCGGTGGTGCAACCAACTCACCTGCTGCGGTTTACGCGTTGACCAAGTACATTGACTGGATGAAAAAATACTCACCCAAGGAAGCCATCGGCATGACTTTCGGTGAGGCAGGACCGGTACCGGCCCAAGGTCAAATTGCCCAGCAGATTTTCTGGTACACAGCATTCACCGCTGACATGATCAAACCCGGACTTCCGGTGGTCAACGCTGATGGAACGCCAAAGTGGCGCATGGCACCAGGTCCCAACGGGCCATACTGGAAACAGGGCATGCAAAACGGTTACCAGGACGTCGGTTCCTGGACCTTTTTCAAGGACCATGATGCCAACAAGGTGGCTGCAGCGTGGCTATACGCTCAATTCGTGACGGCCAAGTCCACGTCATTGAAGAAGACGATTGTGGGTCTGACACCAATTCGAGAGTCTGACATTCAGTCCAAGGCGATGACTGACATGGCACCGAAACTCGGCGGTCTTGTCGAGTTTTACCGCAGTCCGGCGCGAGTGGCATGGACCCCAACTGGTACCAACGTGCCCGACTATCCGAAACTGGCGCAACTGTGGTGGAAAAACGTGGCCGTAGCAGTGACTGGCGAAAAGACACCTCAAGCGGCCATGGACAATTTGGCCACCGAGATGGATGACGTGATGGCCAGACTGGAGCGTTCAGGCATGGCAGTTTGTGCACCCAAGCTCAACGCGAAGGGCGATCCGGGCAAGTGGCTCAGTGACAAGGGAGCACCCTGGAAGAAGTTGGCCAATGAAAAGCCCAAAGGTGAGACGATTGCCTATGAAACATTGCTGAGTGCGTGGAAGAACGGCAAGGTTCGTTGACTGCGACCTGATATTTTGGTTGTGGTGATCGTTGGCCGTGTGAGTAGTCATGCCGCACGGTCATCTTTTTCCCCTTGGGGTAACCAAAGCAGCCAGGAGTCTGTCGGCGTTATGGCACTGAAAGCGAAAATCGACCCCAGCGAAGCCCCTTTTGTGCCTGATTTGCAGGCCTGCAGCCCGGCTGTGAGTCAAAAGATCGGCGCGAACTTGGCCGGTGCAGTCGGTTCGCAGCCAGTGCGCCATCGGTCCGACCGGCTGCTGTCTCTTGGTTGCCTGGATGTCCACGCAAAGGAACATTGAATTGGCCTGTAGCCCTTGTCCTGAAAGCGTAGCGTGCTACAGTTTTATCGAATCTAGGTTGAATACTCACCAAGGTTGGCCCGGCAAGCTAAAAAAAGTGATTCAAAACGTAAGCCTTAAATAATATGACTACCAAGATCGCATTGCCATTGGCAACCCGCCGCGCCGATTTGATGTCAGATTTGGCCAAGCCAACTCAATACGATATTGCCGTTGTGGGCGGTGGCGCGACGGGTTTGGGTGTCGCACTGGATGCAGTGGTGCGCGGGCTGCGGGTGGTGTTGATTGACTCGCATGATTTTGCCAAAGGCACCTCGTCACGTTCCACCAAACTGGTGCATGGCGGGGTTCGATATCTGGCGCAGGGCAATATTTCCCTAGTGCAGGAAGCCTTGCAGGAACGCATGCGAATCTTGAACAATGCGCCGTATCTGGCGCAACCGCAGACTTTTGTCATGCCAACTTACCACTGGTGGGAGGCACCCTTTTACGGTATCGGACTGAAAATGTACGATGCCCTGGCAGGGCGCGCCGGCTTGGGAAAAACCGAGCTGCTGAGCCGTGCAGAGACGTTGAAATACTTGCCTACCTTGCAAGCACGAGGGCTCAAGGGTGGTGTCAAGTATTGGGACGGCCAGTTCAATGATGCCCGGCTGGCCCTGGCTTTGGCCCGAACCGCAGCCGCACGTGGTGCCTTGATGATCAATTATTGCCGCGCTATAGAGCTTACCTATGACAACGGCAAGGTGAGCGGCCTGGTTTGTGAGGATCATTT
>DAOSLL010000443.1:0-4156 GCA_035368905.1 Rhodoferax sp. | reverse complement strand
GATGGTCTTCCACATATTCGCCTTGAAGCATCTTGCCCAGACTGGCGGTAAAGCTGTCATAGGGAATGTCGGTAATGAAGCCCAACCGCCCCTGGTTGATGCCAATCAGCGGCACACCGTAGGCAGCCAACTGTCGGCCAATCCCCAGCATGGTGCCGTCGCCACCCACCACCAGGCCCAGATCGCACTGCTCGCCAATCTGCGCCACTGTCAATTGCTGGTAGCCGGTCAACCCCATTTCGAGGGCAGAGTCATGCTCAAGCACCACCTCGCATCCTTGATCGTGCAAAAAATGTGCAACGGCTTCGATCGCGTTGCGCGAATTGGCAATCGACGATGCCGAGGCATGCGTGTGGAACTTGCCGATCAGGGCAACCAACTGGAATTTGGGAGTCATTCTCAAATTACATCACTAAAGTGATGTAAGGCGGCGCAGTAGGTGCGTTTTTACTGGGCTGTCTCGTTCTGATTCCATTGCGGCGATGACTATCCATTGTTGGACGTTTTCGCCTAGCTTGTCCGCTATTGCGCCTGCTATCGCTGGGCTTAGGTGTCCGCGTTTCTTTGCTTGGGCGATTGTTGACACATCTATGTCAAGTTCTTCGCTCCATCTTGACGCTCGTTTCAGTTCTAACGCTTTCGTTAAGAGTTGCATTGTGTTGGCCATGACTTCTCCTGTTAATTAGGGAAGTTTATGACTTGTCGTCAAAATTTATGTTGACGACTCGTCACAAACTGGTTAACAATCTCTTTTATGACAAGTTGTCAATTTAAGGGGTCATCAATGTCTGGTTTTCTCAAGTCTCGCTTCTTTATCAAAACCCATTCCATTCCCTCGGGTGCGTCTGGTTTTGCTGGTTTTGTCCAGTGTGTGTGTTCGACGTTGTCTGTCTTTGTAAACACGTCAATTGCTGCGCGAATCAAGCCCATTGCAGCAAGTAGGCAAAGCCCCCAAAAAGTGACCACGTTCAATTCGACCATCTTTTCTCCCGTTCCTAAGACTTTCATTTAACCAAATTAAGGGGTCATCACCATGCAAGATTTAAAATGAAATCATGCTCGATGATCGTGCCAAGTTATTACTCAAAGCGCTGGTAGAACGCTACATTGCTGACGGGCAACCGGTGGGGTCACGAACCTTGTCCAAGGCATCCGGTATTGAGTTATCGCCTGCCACCATCCGCAATGTCATGTCTGACCTGGAGGAACTCGGTCTGATCGCCAGCCCGCACACCTCGGCCGGGCGCATCCCCACGGCACGCGGCTACCGCTTGTTTGTAGACACCATGCTGACGGTGCAGCGCGGGCTGCTCGGCGAACACTATCTTGCAGCCGATCAGCCGCAAAAGGTCATCTCCAACGCGGCCAATTTGCTTTCCAGCCTGTCGCAGTTTGTCGGTGTGGTGGTGGCTCCGCGGCGAAGCTCGGTTTTTCGGCATATCGAGTTTTTGCGTCTGTCAGATCGGCGCCTGCTGGTCATCATTGTGTCGCCAGAAGGCGATGTGCAAAACCGGGTTATCTTTACCGAGGCCGATTACACCCAGGGGCAACTGCTGGAAGCTGCCAACTATCTGAACGCCAACTACGTCGGTCTGGCAATCGAGCAGGTGCGGGAGCGACTCAAAGGCGAGGTGGATTCACTGCGGGCCGAGATTGCCTGCCTGATGCACGCTGCGGTTGCTGCCAATTCCGATGTCTTGACCGAAGCACAGGACGAAGTCATTATTTCCGGCGAAAGAAATCTGCTGTCCGTCAGTGATTTTTCGCACGACATGAGCCATTTGCGGCGTGCTTTTGATCTGTTTGAGCAAAAGGCCCAGTTGCTGCGCCTGCTTGATGGCACCGGTCAAGCCGAGGGGGTTCGCATATTCATCGGCGGTGAAAGCCAGGTGGTGCCGTTCGAAGACCTGTCGATCGTCAGCGCCCCGTATGAAGTCGATGGTTTGGTGGTTGGCACGCTCGGTGTCATCGGGCCAACCCGCATGGCCTACGACCGCATGATTCAAATCGTTGACATTACTTCCAAATTGGTCAGCAACGCCCTGAGCCACCATAAGTAAGCCTTGAAATTGACTGGTTGAAACGGGCGACGCGTGACACCACACGATGAAAATTTGTCACTGCGCAGTCCTGTCCAACGCGCATTCATCCCGGCTTCCTCGGTTGACCGCTTGTTTGGGTCACTGATACCATTTCTGAGTCATTCGTGACCAGGCACCCTGGCGCAGACATTGCCAACGCAAGGCAAGATCAAGGCAAGTCGAGATATCAACGACAGGGATGATTTGGAAACGGAGTTACCCGCATCTTTGTGTCGTGCGCCACGCTTGGACAAATAGCGCCCAAAGGCAGCTCGCGGCAAGGGTGAGGTCAGGTGTCCCTTAAAGATCAGCCAGTCAAATCCTTCAACAACAGCGGCGATGACATCATGAAACTTATCGAGGAAAATTGCCATGCCGCATGCGCCGCTGCGTGGCGGTCTGCCTCCTTGTTGAGGCTGAGGATATGGTCCAGGTCAACTTCAATCCACCAGCCGTTGAAGCGACACCCTTTGGCTGCGGCCAGCGGTCGCGCCAAGTATTTAACCAGGAGAGCTAAATTGAGTACTCGCCACTTTACCCCGCCAGCGCCCGATTTTGGCAACCCGGAATTTTTGCTTCGCCACATGCAGAGCCTGATGGATTTTTATCTGCCACAGGCGCACGATCCATCTGGCGGCCACTACCAGTATTTCCTGGATGACGGAACCATCTGGGACCATGACACCCGCCACTTGGTCAGCGCCACCCGCTATGCCGTCACGCACAGCATGCTCTGGCGTGCCACTGGCGAGCCGCGTTACAAAGACGGACTGGCGCATGCGCTACGCTTCCTGGCCGATGCCTTTTGTATCGGTCCAGGCGAAGGCTATTACTGGATGGTCGAGTGGCGCGACGGGCAGAGGCAGCGGGTGATCGACGATACCCGGCAGATGTACGGCCTGGCCTTTGTGATGCTGGCGGGCGCGCACGGGCTGCTGTGCGGTCTGGAGCAGGGCCGGATTCTGCTCGAAGATGCCTTTGCGACGGCGGAACAGCATTTTTGGTTGCCTGAACACGGCTTGTATGCGGACGATGCCAGCGCAGACTGGGTGGTGTCCTCTTACCGGGGTCAGAACCCCAACATGCATGCGTGCGAGGCCATGCTGGCAGCGTTTGAGGGCACCCAAGAGTCCCGCTATCTGGCCCGCGCCCGCACGCTGGCAGATTCGGTGGTTCGCAAGCTAGGCGACATGCAGGGTGGGCGCATCTGCGAGCATTACGACACCCACTGGGTGCCCGACTGGCTTTACAACCTGAACGACAGTTCCAATATTTTCCGACCCTGGGGTTACCAGCCCGGCCACTTCACCGAGTGGGCCAAGCTGCTGTTGCAACTTGACCACTTTGACCCGCAGCCCTGGCATCTCGAAAAAGCGCGCTTCTTGTTTGACGAAGCCACCCGCACCGCCTGGGATCATGACAATGGTGGTTTCTACTACGGTGTCGGCCCAGACGAGCAGATTTGCGATGCCAACAAGTACCACTGGGTGCAGGCGGAAACCCTGAGCGCCGCCGCCCTGCTGGCCAAAGCCACCGGCGAGGTCAGCTATTTGCAATGGTATGAGCGCACCTGGGGCTACTGCTGGGCGCATTTTGTCGATCACGAACAGGGTGCCTGGTTCCGGATTCTGGACCGGCGCAACCTCAACCACACGCGCGAAAAAAGCCCTGCTGGCAAGGTTGACTATCACCCGATTGGTGCCTGTTTCGACGTGTTGCGCGCGCACCAGCAAATCGGCTACAAAACACGCTAAGCTGAAGTTCTTTGCCAAAAAGCCCGGGTTTCCCCACCGAGACCACCGGCAATTGCGGTTTCACGTTCTGACTACGGTTTGATCTGACCGATCAGTTCGAGCGCCCGTTTATGCTGCTGGTGAGGTGTCGTGATCAGCTCGAAAGTGGGCGCGTCGTCGCTTTTGACGGTGCGACAGGTATTGCGCGCAATGGTTTGAGGCTGTGCCATCAAGGGCTGGAGACCATGAACCGGTGAACCTTGATTCCTCAGTTGGACGCGCCCGAGTGGGCCGCTGGCGGCGCGTCTGGGTAGGCGCGACGACGACGCACAGCTCCTGCCC
>DAOSLL010000442.1:0-4166 GCA_035368905.1 Rhodoferax sp. | reverse complement strand
TCACGGCCATTCCCTTGCTGCTGTTTGCCGCTGGTGCACGCCGCATCCCCATGGCCACGTTGGGCATCCTGCAATACATTTCGCCCAGCCTGCAAATGTTACTGGGCGTATGGCTGTACGGCGAGGCGTTTGACCCAGCCCGTGCCGTGGGGTTCTACCTGATTTGGTTGGCCTTGGTGGTTTACAGCATAGACGGCTTGCGCAACAGCCGCAGGCAGCTATCCAAATAAACACAACGCTTGCATCATGGCTGAACGCATCAAGGGCTCTTGGGGTGTCTTAGCCCTCAAATCGCTGTCGAGCTTCACAGCAACGAAAACCAGTATTTTGCTCTCGTCGGAATGCAAGACGGCAAATCCGTAGTAAGACAAAGCCGGATCAGCAGGGCCAAGAGTTAGCAGGGGAATCTTGGCATTGGCAAAAACTATCGGCAGGTGGCAAATTTTTCCGTCATCTGGCTGGCTGCGACCGCTACCGCAAACAAGTGAGCAAAGCAAAAGTGCAGTAAATGCGCTCTTTGACTTGCACCATATTTTCCCAGTCTTGCGTGTGGGGTGGAAAGTGGCTTGCCAGCAAGGTACAGGCTTGCAGTCTACCAACGCCGTTGAGCGTCGGTGCCATCGGCCGATAGGTCCACCGGATACTGGGTTCAGCCATGCTGGTTAGCCAGTTTTCGAGGGAAACCTCACAACTTGTACGCATTCTTCATAAGTTGTACCTGCTTTGGCTAACTCCAGAGTCGAGCGGTAGCCACAGCAGCAGCGTCGAAGTCAGAAATTTAGGTGGTCTTGGTTGCTGGTCTGTGTGTGCGGCGCAGGCACCACTTCCGACTCGGCTTTTCTATATACGACGGTAGATGAACTGCTTACCCGTAACATTGGATTGAAAGTATTGGCCGAAGCCGGTGTCGGCGCTCAGATCGACACGACCACCGCCAAAGGGCGGTTACTTTTTTGGGATTTTTGCGGCACTGGCGGAATTCGAGCGGGAATTCTTCGCCAAGTGCACGCATGCCGGGCTTGCTTCGGCAAGACCGCGTGGTCGTCAACGCGTGCGACCAAGAAAAATGGATCACTCAACTTTGGCAATGGCCATGACTGCGTTGGCCAATCCATAAGCACACGCAGGCAATGTCGCCAAACGGCTAGGTATCACGACCACAACGCTTTATATGTATGTCAATGGCAATGGAACACCAAGGGAGGCGGGACAAAAGCTGCTGGACAAGGTGTGACGGAAATTTCGGCGGTTTGTGATTCAAACCCAAGGAATCGGGAGTTTTGATTTGACGCTGATTTCAAGCCCGATGCCCCGATAACCGACAAAGCGACAGAGCCGGTCAAACATCGGCTCGCCGCTGACCTGAAAAACCTGCTGATAGCCCTCCGGGTTGGCCCGGTGCAGCACAAAGTCCAGAAACGGCTGCCGGTTGCCAATAATCTCGTGCAGCTTGATGCGCTCTTCATCGTTCCAGCCGCTGGGCAGCAACTGCTCTTCATCGGCGTGCAAGGGGCTGACTCGCAGGCCCAGCATATTGAGCACCGGCCCGGACACTTTGGTAAAAGCGCCGTTTTCGTCCTGCTCCCAGTACCAGTCGCAAGCCAGTTCTGCCAGGCTGCGGTAGCGCGCCTGGCTTTCGCGCAGTTCGGCGGTACGCTCGGCCACGGTGGCTTCCAGCAGTTCGTTGTAGCTGGCCAGTTTTTTGTACAGCAGTCGTACTTCGAGCATCTTGTGGATGCGGGTTTTCACCACCACCAGGTCAAACGGCTTGCTGATGAAGTCTTTGGCCCCGGCCAGCAGGGCACGCATTTTGTGGCCGGGCTGGGCGGTCAGCACAATCACTGGCAGGTAATCGTCCTCGACATTGGTTTTCAGGCTCGCCATCACGGCAAACCCGTCCATCACCGGCATTTGCAGGTCCAGCAAAATCAGGTCGTAACGGTGCGTGCGGTGCATGGCGCACACCGCCTCAGGTTTCATGGTGGAGCTCACCTGGGTGTAGCCAGCCTCCAGCAGCAACTGCTCAAGCAACTGCACATTGGCCGACTTGTCATCCACAATCAAAATGCTGGCGGCCAAAACATCAACGCAGAGGTTCATCGGGTGTTCCTTGTGCCTTCTTGAAGACCTTTTTACTACCAATTCAGGATCTGTCAGCTCAGTATGCGTATGGGCCAAAAGACATTTCTACATCAATTTCTCAAGTGCTCGCCGTGATCCTCAGCATGCGCTGATGCTGAGTGATTGCGCTAGCGCCGTCTGTGTGCTGGAACTCATAAGGCGGCTGTCTGGTTGCCGCCCGCGATGCGCACGATGGTCTGCGCAATGTCCTCAGGCGACAGCACATAGTCAATGCAACCGGAGTCGATGGCGCTGTCGGACATGTCGGGCTGGGTTGCGGTGCTGGGTTTTTGCGCAATGGTTATGCCCCCGGCCTCGCGGATGCCGCACAGCGCAGCCGCGCCATCGCCGTCGTAGCCCGACACAATCACGGCAATCAACTGGCCACCCCAGTTGGCCGTGAGCGAGCGCAAAAACACGGTGATCACATCCGGCCAGCCTTGCGGCTTGGAGATCGGCCTGAGCCAAAAAAACCGCCCTCGACATTCAAGATCGCGATTGGCCGGAAAAATGAACACTTGGTCGGGCTGCACCAGCAGGTTGTCGGCAATCAGCTCGACCGGCATGCTGGAAAAGCGCGGCAGCACCTCGTGCAACTGGGTCGCCATTATGGTGATGTGGTTGACGATGACAATCGCCACATCCATGTCGGGTGGCAGATTTTTCAGCAAGCGAATGTAGGCATCCAGCCCGCCGACAGAGCCGCCCACGCAGATGATCGGAAAATTGTTCATCCTGGATTCTTCAGTTGAACGCGCCCGAATCGGTCACCCGCAGCGCGGCTGGGCAGGGCGAAGGCCTCAACTCCAAACTTGCCTGCTCACGTTTGGACGACTTGAAGCTGGCCAACCTTGTGGAATGGCTGCGCCCTGCAGGTGCGACGTTGAAGCCCGCTACCGAGAGCAGATGGCCCTGGCGGACGAGGTTGGCGTACAGTAGCCCACCGGGGCCAGGTCATACAGGTCAAAGTAGCGTTCCCGCGCCACCTCAAGTGCCAATTTCGTGCGACGCAGCTCTTCGTTTTGCATCTCCAGCTCAATCTGGTGCACGCGCAGTTCATGAAACAGTAGTTGTGCGTCCTCGGGCATCATCTCTTTGCCCAGATCAAGCGGCAACGCCGCGCGCATTTGGTGACTGTCTTCGGCGCGTCGGCGCAGCAGCTTTAAGTCACTGGCCATGTGCGTCGCGTCGGGTAGATATCTGGCAGGAATCTACATGTTTTTATTCCCCGGTTGGTTCATTGTGCGCTGCCACCGCGTGATGGCTGGCGCTGGAGCCTGCCGAACTGCTGGCGCAGCGGCCGTAAACTGCCCGCAGCGGCCCACCTGGCAGCGGCATGTTGACCCAAAAATGGGCACTGCGCCTGCCAATCCGGCACCACTAGCAAGTGTCGATGCTGGCAGCTCGATGCAACTGTCTTTTGCCAGGAATTGACTAACAGCACAATCCCCCGCTCTTGGTTCATTTTTTGTTTTGGCCGTCGCACACCAATACGCCCTTCTTTTCGGGCGGCATCAAGGCCATTGCGCGTGCGCTCACGCAGCATCGCACACTTGAACTCGGCAAAAGGGGGTTTAAGAGGTCTGGGGAGCGATGGACCGGAAAAGCCCTTTAAGCAATAGACGCATAAAGTATCGCGAAAAACTCAGCCATTCCGCATAAAACATTGTTTCTGGCTTCATGCATGCAACGAGTGATTTGTAGGCTTTGCCACCGCAAGCACTGGCGTGGCGGGTACGGCCACGATGGCAAACCCGGAAAACATTTTCCATATCATCATCACAACAGGCATATCTTCAAAAACAGCACGCAGTGATCGGTCAATAAAACCATGGAAATCAACAGTGCATGGTTGTTGTCTGCGCGGTTAGCTGTCAGCGCAATCCAAACGGAGTCTGGAGGTACTTTATGTTCATTTGTCTGCCGTACTCCAGGCAACATCGGGCTGCCAAGATGTCACCCACAGTGGCAACTGCTCAGCGGGCATCGGTCGGGCAATGCCGTAGCCTTGTGCCAGTTCGCAGCCCAGTTGCAGCAGCGCACTG
>DAOSLL010000441.1:0-4172 GCA_035368905.1 Rhodoferax sp. | reverse complement strand
CAATGCTGGTCTTCAAACCGAAGTTGTTGACCGCTGATTTTTACCTCGGGTCGCAAGATGCCAAAGCGCTTGAGAAAGGTGACATCTTCCTCGGCCAGTGGCGAACGGATGCGACCCTCATCGAGCAAAGCCTGCAAAGTCGCGGGGGTGACGCAGTCATCCTTGATCCGTCCGCTGTTGAGCAGACGTTGCAGCACCGCATCGTCATACACCTCGCGGCGGATGATGCCAGCCTCAATCAGGCGCAAGAAAGCGTTGACGAGCATCTCAGAGCAGCCATACAAGCCGATGTTGAAGCGACCCAGCTCGCGTCCATCCAGACCGGTCGGGCAGATTGACTCAAGAATGTGCCGGTAATCAGCGCTGTGGCGGTCCCGCACAATCAGTGCCTGTCCGACGGCATCACCCAGTGACCCAATGCCGATCTGCAACGTGCCGTCATCAACCACCAAGCTTGAGGCATGCAGGCCAATTGCATAGTCTGCCGGACTCACCCGGTTGTTGGGGGGCGCAAAAAGGTCATGGGTCGCTGTCGGGTCTGTCACCACCACATCAAAAAACCCGGGGCTGACTTCTGCACCGTTGGGCATAAAGGGCATTTTCTGGTTGATGACCCCGACGGCCAGAACCGGTTGCCCGGTTGCTCGCACGCATTCAATCACCTCTTCGGTAATGTCTGGGTTGCTCGACAGGCTCAGACGCAAACTATCGCCTATGCCTTTGGCTCCCACAGCCTGCGCAATCACATTGAGCCCCTGCACCACCATGTCACGCGCCGCGAAGGTGTAATTGGTGGAGATGTACCCCCTTTGCGCGTCCGCATTGCCCAGGTAGTCACCCGTCTTCATGAAAAACTCTTGAACTTCGATATTGGCTGGCAACTGCCCGGCCCGGAGGTCTTTCACATAGTCCATGTCCGGGTAGTCGCCGAACACCCGCTCTACCAGGGGTTGTAAAAAGTGTTTTTCAAGGTCACTGTGTCCGACCGGTCGCTCCAGCGACAGGGCAGTGATGATGCGCAGTTTGCGAGACGGAAGCGCCTTGATGCGGCTGTAAAGCGCATTGACCAGCGGGTTTGGCTTGCCAATGCCAAGCGGGATTCCCATCACAATGGTACCTGGAACAGTGTTCAGAATATGCGCCACACAGGCATCAATGGACGCGATGATGAGCGGATTTTTCATGTCTTATTCCTTTGCTTGCAGCTTGTGCAAATGCTTCAGGACTTGAAGTTTGCGCTTTGGCTCACAATTGCGCTAGTCGCTTTTTGCGCTTTGGACTTGTTCCACCAATTTCTTACCATCTCAGTGATTCAGCCAACCCACCACTGTCTGCCGATGACAAATCATGACGCGTGTTACCTGTGCTCCCGGCGACGCTTGTTGCTTCAGGGACCGGCCCTGTGGCTCGCGTTTGCAGGGGCCGCGCCGCAGCAAAGCCAGGCCCGCGAAGGGGTTGATGTCGGGCGCAACTCCATGTTTGCCAAACTGGTGCCAGCCGAGATCATCGAAAAGTCTGCGGCGCAGCAATACCTCCAGATGATGAAACAGGCCGCAAGCCAAAACGCCCTGGCTGGCAAGGAACATCCACAGCTTCGGCGCCTGCGCGCCATCGCACAGAAAACCATTGTGCACACGCTGGGCTGGAACCCGCGTGCGGCCAACTGGAAATGGGAGGTCAACCTGATTGGCAGCAAACAGATCAACGCGTTTTGCATGCCAGGCGGCAAGATTGCGTTTTACAGCGGCATTCTCGACGGGCTCAAACTCACCGACGATGAGGTCGCCACCGTCATGGGCCATGAGGTCGCCCATGCATTGCGTGAACACGCGCGCGAGCGCATCGGCAAGAATGCCGCCACCGGCGTTGGCGCAACGCTGCTTAGCCAGGCGCTCGGCCTGGGGCAACTGGGCCAGACCGTCACCAACTACGGGGCCCAGTTGCTGACGTTGCAATTTAGCCGCAGCGATGAATCCGAGGCCGATTTGGTCGGCATGGAGTTGGCAGCCCGCGCTGGCTTTGACCCCCGTGCGGGTGTCAGTCTGTGGCAAAAAATGGCTGCCGCCAGCAGGGGTGCGCCACCACAGTGGCTGTCTACCCATCCGTCCGGCAGCAGCCGCATCACTGATATTGAGGCGAACCTGCCAAAGGTTCTGCCGCTGTTTGCGCGGTCCCGGCCGCAATAGCGCATCGGGCACCTGAAAGCGGTGCCATCGTCGATCAATGTGGCCATGCCCCGGTGCGTGCTGGATGTGCCAATTGCGTCGATCACACCAGACAGGGAGGTAGCGCACGCCATCTGCTGCCCCTTGTGCCAGGAGCCTGTCGCACCAAGCAATCCCAGCGCGACCAGCTTGTGCCTGATTTGCCGGCCCATAGCCTGATGTGATTCAAAAAGCCGTTCCAAATTGGGCTGTTGCAGTGGGTTCGCTGCCGATGCACCATACGACGGACCGGCTCCAGTTGCGTTTGCGGATTCCCGCGTTGCTGGTTGCGCGACCATGATTCAGATGCCTGCCTGTTGATCGGTGGCGGGCCAGATTCCCGTCTTCGCAAGCGCCCTTAGTTCAGGTTTGATGCTTCTATATAGCTACCAATTTAGGAGCTGCCAACGCATGACTGACGGGGGCTACAGGTCTATTTGATCATGAAGGCCTTATTTTTCGATGACCACCGACAGGCTGCGTTCAACATAGCCAATGGTGCCAACGCTGCCACCTGATCGGGCCACCGCATTCAAACTGTAAATATTGACGTTGGCTGAAGCAGCGGCCTCTGTAAACGACTTCAGGGTGCAATCGACACTGACGGTAAAACCGCCATCAAAGGTGGTGCTGGCACCTGGCAAAGTTGCCACCGAGGTAGGCGGAAATGTCGCGCAGTTGGCCGAATTGGCGATGCCCCATTCCAGCCCGGCCTGCGCCGCCCAGTAAGCCCGCGTGCCCTGCAAGTCCTGTGCTGAAGTCAACTGCTGGGTATTTGAAAAAGTCAGCATGAAGCCACCCAGTGCTGCCAGCACCACCACCAAAAAAATGGCGGCAACAGCAGCAAAGCCGCGCTGGCGGTGCTGGCCATCGAGCGACCGGGTCAGTTCAGCCTTGGCGGGACTCATGGTGCGTTGCTCACATGCGTTTCGTGCTGCAGGCTGACGGTTTCACCGCTGTCGGTCAACCCGATGGACATGCTGACCAAGGCGTTGCGCTGCAGATCCGAGCCACTGTAGTTGAAGTTGCAAGAACTCACCTGGTTGGCCAGCAACGCCGAGCTCAGCACGCCGGTGCTGCCAGACGTGGTCGGGCAGGTGCTGCCCATTGCCAGCGGCAAAGACAGGACTTGCCGCACCAGGCGGCCAAGGCCACGACCCTGGGCATCAACTCCACTGGCATCAAGGCACAGGTAGCGCACCACCTGCTCGGTGCCGGTGATCACGTGAAAGCGCTTGCCCGGCGACTCAAATGGAAACTTCCTGGCAGCAATGCTGATGATGGTCTCAATCGGTGGCCCGGCCGCCTCGGCACTGGCATCGGTGACGGCTGCGGTGTTGTCGCTGGCATAGGCATCCGCACCGGCAATGCCCAGGTTGTAGATGGCAATCAGGTCATTGGCGACGATTTGCTGGGATGCAGGCAAGTCGGCGTTGCGCCCGAGCATGTTAAAACTGGTGTCCCCTGCGGCGCTGCTGAAGTCAAGCGCGTCACCACCGCCGCCGACATCGGCGCGGTAGCGCCCGCCGGTGCGGGTGGGAATGAACTCAACGCACTGGCTGCCAGCGCTGCGGATGCTGTTGGGCAGCGCCTTGCGGATGTCTCGCGCCATGCGGCGCACCACGGTATCGGCCACGTCGGTCAGGCTGGCACGGCGGGCACTGTCAAAATAGGCGTCGATCGGGCTTTTCATGAACACTGCCACGATGCCGCCAATCACCCCCATCATGACGATCACCATGATCAGCTCGACCATGGTAAAGCCGTGCTGGGTCGGGACTTTTCTCATGGCGTGCCGGGCTGCAGGAGCAGCACAAACGATCTGGCCGGATTGGATTTGAAAGGGCAGCGCCGCATCAAGCCGTTGCCTAATAGTTGGCCCGGTAACCAGTCAGGCTGAGGGTGTCGCCGGATCTGGACACAGACACGGTGACTTTCTTCACCGCCAGGGCATTCAGCGCGGCACTC
>DAOSLL010000440.1:0-4172 GCA_035368905.1 Rhodoferax sp. | reverse complement strand
TTTTCGGCTTCTTCGAGCATTTTCAGATGCTGTTGCAGGTCTTCCTTGCTGGCCCAGGCGGTGCCGTAAATGCGTTGCAGCATCTCGTTCCTGTGATCGCCGCGCCAATAGGCACCCGCGACCTTCATCAGTTTGAAGTGCTTGAGCTTGCCAGTGCTGGGGACATGAGGGCCACGGCACAGGTCTTCGAAAGTGCCCTCGCGGTACAGGCTCACATCTTCATTGGCCGGGATGCTGGCGATGATCTCGGCTTTGTAATGCTCGCCGAGTCCTTTGAAGTAGGCCACCGCCTCATCGCGTGGCAGCACCCGGCGCGTGACCGGCTCGTCCTTGCCGGCCAACTCGGTCATGCGCTTTTCAATCACCGTCAGGTCTTCCATGGTGAAAGGACGCTCAAACGAAAAGTCGTAAAAGAAACCGTTTTCAATCACCGGACCGATGGTCACCTGTGCCTGCGGGAACAACTCCTTGACTGCATAGGCCAGCAAGTGGGCGGTCGAATGCCGAATCAGTTCCAGCCCGTCAGCGTCTTTGGCTGTAATGATCGATAACGCAGCGTCGGCTTCAATCAGGTGGCTGGTATCAACCACCTTTCCCGCGACTTTGCCTGCCAGCGCCGCCTTGGCAAGCCCGGCACCAATCGAAGCCGCCACTGCTGCCACTGTGACCGGACCTGCATAGTCACGCTGCGAGCCGTCAGGTAAAGAAATTTGAACCATGGTGATCTGGGGATTCGGTGAAATTAGGCAAAAAAACGCGGCAAAAGTCCGCGTTTACTATGATATTAGAAGCATCTTACGCATAAGCCACGCGGGCTAGAGCCTTATTTACTCACTATTTTTCTCAATCAAGTGGCTGTCGCAAGCGGCGCTGTCACAAGCAACGATGCAAACTTTGCTCTTGTGCGGTGTTCAATCGTGCCCCAAGATTTTAGCCGCAAGCACCCACCACCGAAAAACCCATGGAATGCTATGGTAAAGATAGCTATCTCCGCTTATGGGAAAAGGGCTGGAGGCACATTTTGCTTATGAACACAAAAGTGGAACATGCGCAGCTTCTCGTCCCTTTCCGGGAACGTCCACTTTGCCGAATGCGAATACTCAACTTGGCGTTCGGTCCTGACTGTGACCTCAATCCGACCGGAACCAGTCAAGTCGACAACCTGAATCAGCACGGCGTGCCGCAGCGTGGATCAACACGGGGCAGCCGGATTCGACTGCCAAACACCCGAACCCACCCCAGGCCGCAATGAAATCAAGGCTCAAGCGTGCTTGAAATTCAGTTTTGTATTGGCAACCACCAGTGTGATCCGGACTCCAGGCTGGGCGTGTAGCCACGACCGCACGCGCACCACCATCGTCACTTAGGTTTGCTGGCCCCAAACTCGCCGCTCCGCTCTGCGGTGACGACGCTGGCTGCGCCGGTGCCTGGCTGAATCGGTACAAGCGTTGCCGTTGCCTGGTCAGAGCGTTCGATGCGGCACGAGTGTGCCAGGCCAGCCCGCACCGGTGCCATCCAAACGTTCACTGGCGCACCACCTGTGGGCAGTCTGATCGCCCGAAATTGGGAGGTTTTCCCGCCGCTGTGCCCGAAGTCAGGTGCACAAATGCGCCTGACTGCCTTCATTACCGATGGCGTGCCAATCAGGAAGATTCTTGATCCCATCGGGGTGGAGTCCGAGCCCCCGCGCATATCCGCAGCACGCGGACCAACACTGTGGGATGACTATGGTGGAGCGCAGATGGATAGCCGGGCGCAAATTGAGCCGCATCGGGCTCTGGCAACGCAACCGGCACCGAAACGACGAGGCCAACAGACAAGTCAGTTGGTGAGAGGTCGAGACGGCAACTTTGAAGCGCTGCGGATTCGCCCGGTGAGGCCCACTCCAAATGATGCTGCCGTCGGGCCAATTTTGGCCAGCCTGATGCCGAAATCACCGAACACCAAACTGCCCTGGAGGTTTGCCAACGTGTGCCAAAGGCGTTGCTATGCCTGCTGTCCGCACTGCAACTCCACGTCATTGGCACGCAGTTGCCCCATGAAGTCTGGGTTGCGCTGCCGCAAGGCGGCCAGACCCCGGCGCTCGACTACCCCAAACCTCGCATCGCCCGTCTGCGTGGCACTGCCTGCAGCGAGGGGATTGAAACCGTGACCGAGTACGGCGCACCCATCCGGGTCTACAGCATCGCCAGGACGCTGACCGACTGCTTCAAGTTTCGCAACAAAATTGGCATTGACGTGGCGCTGGAAGCCCTCAAGGATGCATGGCGCACGCGCAAGATCAGCATGGCAGAGGTCGCCCACTTTGCCAAGATCAACCGGGTTGAAAAAGTCACGCGACCTGACCTTGAGGCAATGCTTGCATGAGTAGCCATCTGCCTGCGTCCATCCTGGCCCGGCTGCTGACCCTGGCCAAGACACATGCGACGTTGACAACCGCTAGAACAAATCCGAATGACTTCCTGTGCGCTCAAAGATGACTTCATCACGTTGCAATTTGTACACCAGCAACCAATCTGGTGAGATGTGGCACTCCCAATGGTCTTACCAATTTCCTGTGAGTTTGTGATTTCTGTACTTTGCTGCCAGTGATTTTTCGCATGCAATCTCGGTCATCACAAATCGCAAAGCAGCCATATCGAGACAACGCTTTTTCGCCAGCTTGATGTCCTTCTTGAATGCGTTGGTATAAACAGGCTTGAGCATTAGATGTCAAGTTGCTTAAAGAGATCGTCCAGGCTCTTGGCACGGTGCAATCCAATACCTGCATCCGTGTCGGCCAATACCTTGGCTGTCTGCTCGTTCGGAATATTGACCGGGAATGGGATCGCACGAGTTTTGGCTACCTGGGTCAAAAAAATCCGCATACCCTCGGCGGGCGTCATGCCCAATTCACGAAACACCGCAAAAGAAGCATCTTTCGTTTGCTGGTCAATCCTCAGTTGATAGGTCGCGTTTTGTGCCATGACGATACTCACAAAGTTTCTGTAAATGTAATGACATGGTATGTGCAAATCATGCAAAGTCAAACTCTAGCCTTGTCAAAACTCCTCTTCCCCCATCTGCGCACAAGTCAAATCTTCCGTCTTCACCACCTGCACCCAGCCCCGATCCTGAGGAAGTCATAGTGATAAAAATAGGCTGTAGCGCTTATCCTACCTGCGCAAGAAGCTACTGAAACGGTAGCATTCTGCCGCAGCACAGCCAGCGCAAAACCAGAGTGCGATACTCCTCGCGAAAGACTTGAACCAATAAACAAAGTCTTGCCCAAAGACAAAAAAATGAGAGGAACCCGATGTTTGATCGCGCGCAACTGGAGGCTTTTTCTGCCGTGGTTCAGCACGGCAGCTTTGAGCGTGCCGCTAAGGTGCTGCATGTGACGCGAGGGGCCATTTCTCAACGCATCAAGGCGCTTGAAGACACGCTGTCAACCATCTTATTGGTCAGAGAAAAACCCGTCGTCACCACCCGCAAAGGCGACATCTTGCTGCGCCACATCAGGGCGCTCAAAATCCTGGAAGACGGCACCATCAGCGCCATCCTGCCCACGCCGCACACCCGAGCACCGGTTCTCGTTGCCATTGCAGTCAATGCCGACTCGCTGTCAACCTGGTTTGCACCCTTGGTTGCGCAATTGCTGCGTCGTTTCAAAATTGCGCTGGAAATCGTCAGCGACGACCAGGACCACACCTTTTTCCGGCTGACCACGGGCGAGGTGCTGGGCTGTGTTTCCAGCGCACCTGATGCCATGCCCGGCTTTGAGGCCACGCCGCTGGGGGCCATGCACTACCTGTGTGTGGCATCCCCTGAGTTCCGGCGGAAGTATTTCAAGGGCGGACTGTCCATCGCCGCCGCTCTTGCCGCGCCGGCTATTCTGTTTGACCGCAAAGACAAGCTGCATGATCAGTACCTGGCGCAGCTCTTCGGTGTCAAGGACACCCAGTACACGCGCCATTATTTGCCATCACCCACGGCCCTGCTGGACGGCATTTGCGCCGGACTTGGCTACGCCATGGCACCCGGCCTGCAAATTGCACCGCTGCTGCAGACCGGTCAACTGGTTCAACTCGCGCCCAGTTGCAAGGTGAGCGTGCCTTTGTTACTTCCATGCGTCGAGCAAACAAAAAAAGGCTGGCAACCCTGAGAGCTGCCAGCCTTCTACCCTCATCGGG